>JAHDQF010000015.1 GCA_018433945.1 Proteiniphilum sp.
CATGCCCAATAACTCTTGATTCGGCTGCTGTCAATAACCTACGCGACTTTTCATCTAACAAGGGCGATAGGATTTGATGACGTTTTGCTATTAAATCTGTATCTTTCATTTGCGAAAGGTACGACATTAATTTGAAATAAACAAGTTATTTCGTGACAATTTCTATGTCCCAATCGTCACGGCCCGGCTCCGCACTGATAAATTCCATTCCCATATTTTTGGCAAATGCAAAGATCGGTTCCCATTCCTCTGTTTTGGCAGTCCATACGCCCGAAGAAATGATTTTGACACCCTTCGATGCAGCCAGGACTCTCAACCTTTCCTGATCTTCCGAACTGAGATCATAGCCGAATACAAGATCTCCGAAATCCGGCCCCATTTTCTGTCCGGGGTAAATTTCGATAAAACGGAGCCCCAATTCCTCCGTTTTGTCCAATGCTTCTGTTACCGAAAACAGATGGAACGTGTAGGATTGCATAGACAAGTGCCATCCCTGTTTCTCAGCTTTTGTTTTCGTGTTGTCCTGTGCACATCCGGTGCTTAATAAAAGGCAGGACAGTGCAATAAATACCATTTTTGTTGTTTTCATATTGTTAAAAAATTATTGTACTCCCATAATTAATTGGTAAGATTAATTTATATATCCACATTATAGATGTGTGTGAATTATTATGTTAAAACAAGGAGTTAAAATGGCGGTAATTCAGGAGTTGTATCTCAGCTTTGTCGTTTTCGTAGTCACCGGCATAAATAATTGCTTTAGCAGTTACCCGGTCGCCTAAGAAAGAAGTAAGGGGACGAAATCCCTTCTCAAAATCGGGATGATATGTTTGAGCGGATTTTATTTCAATAGCCGTAAAACGGTCGCCTTGCTTCAAAAGCAAGTCTACCTCGTTGGCATTGCTGTCCCTGAAAAAAAACAGGTTGCTTTCTTCTCCCCGGTTATAACGGCTTTTGAGCGCTTCGTTGACAATGAAGTTTTCGAATAAGTGCCCGCGCATCTTATCCCTTGCCAGTTGTTGCTCGTTTTCAATACCTAACAGGTAGCAGGCAAGCCCCGTATCACAGAAATACAGCTTTGGAGTTTTTGTCAGTCGTTTCCGTGTATTCTCAAAATAAGGCGGGAGTAACATGATTACATATGATGCTTGTAATACCGACAACCACGACTTGATAGTGTTGACAGAAACCCCCACTTCACCCGATAATTCCGAAGCGTTAAACAAACTGCCTATCCTTCCGGCGCAAAGCCTGAGAAAAGTCCGGAACTGCAACATGTCTTTTATTTGCAGCAAATCGCGCACATCACGTTCCAAATAGGTTTTTACGTAAGAAGCGTACAGTAGCGAAGCCGTATTCCTTCCTGCATATATCGCCGGATAAAACCCGTCGAACAGAAGGCTGTCCAAAGTTTTTGCGCGTGCATCTTGTTCCACTTCCCCAAATGACAAAGGCAGTAGTTCCAACACTGCAGTACGGCCTGCCAGTGACTGGCTGATTTTTTTGAAAACAGAGAATTGAGAACTACCCGAGAGGACAAAACGTTTATCGGGAGATTCATCCACCAGTCCCTGTATAAAAGATAACAGATCAGGTGTCTGCTGAACTTCGTCCAAGATCATTCCTTCGGGATGCCGGGTAAGAAATGCTATCGGGTCGTTCAAGGCAAAATGCCTGATGTCCAGATTTTCCAACGAATAATACGGTAGTTTATCGAAAATGTGTTTCAATAAAGTCGTTTTTCCCGATTGGCGGGGACCTGTCAACGTAAGTACCGGGAAGTACCGGTATACCTTATGCAATGCAGGAGTAATAGCTCTATCAATAAAACGTTTATCCATTCTTCAAGTAAATACTATGCAATTCTGAAGTATAACTGCAAAATTACATAAACCATTTTAACTTGTCAAATAATTCACACAAAATTTCAAAGAACGCTTTTGACTCCTGACGCCGCCAAAATGAACGGATGAAAATCAGGATGACGCATAACCTTTATTTCGGCATCTCCGGAAGTGTAAACCCGTTTTCATAGGTATGCCTGATCCACTCGTTTGCCATCTCCAACGCATTGAACTCGGCGAACCTCCGGTCGAATTTCGGATCACCGTCAATCACTGTATATTCATCATGCGTAACAATGCTAATCTTATCGGTCGGAGATATGTTGGTAAATTGCATATTTTCTCCGTCCCATTGCAGTTCCCGGTGCAGTCCCTGTAAACCCAAGAGACGCACAGCCAATACACCCATCACCACCATCTCATTGAAAGGCCCTGAAAAGCGGAAATTCGAAGAAGCTTCGGTTCTGTTTTCGGGGGATTCCTTGCAGGCCCTGATCCAATCCTGCTCATGCGCGTTGGTGTCCCAGATATTCCCGTTTCCCCCTTTAATGCGGGGAATACTTGGTTCGGGTTGTTTGAAACCGGCCATCTTCGAGGTGGGCAGTAATGTCGGGTTCATCCCGTAGCAACCGGTCATGATTTTACCCTTGGTTCCAACCAGTATGATACCTCCATTGGAGTCGCCCATCATCTCCCCGTCTTTCAGTTTTTCCGGCCTGTCCGGGAGTAGTCCTCCGTCGTACCAATGCACGGCGAGTTCGGGCATACTGACCTTTCCCTTTGGCGGGCGTGCAGGGAATTTATACCTTACTTTCTGTGCCTGGGGTGGGGAATAAAGGTTCGCCAATGTAGAGCTTGCCGAAACGCTAACCGTATGTTTCAGGTCTAATGCCCAATATAAAGGGTCCATAATAAGACATGCCATGTCGCCTAATGCACCTGTACCAAAATCCCAGAACCCACGCCAGTTCCAAGGAGTATATGCAGGATCATAAGGGCGTTTTTTTTGCAGGGCCGATGAATAAATCCCAATCCAGCGTCGGGGGAACATCCACGCCTCCCTTAGGCTCACCTAAACCTTGGGGCCAGATGGGACGATCTGTCCAGCAATGTGCTTCGTATACATATTTCCAGTCGACGTCACATAGCGCTACTATATTTTCTGTTTTCATGTTCGCCAGGTTGCGGCGTCCCATTCCTCCCACGCCGATACCGGCAATGTTGATTTTATCGCTCGGGGAGGTATATCCCCTTGTTTTTCCCAATACTGTATTGGGAACAATGGTAAGACCGGCGGCCCCTATGGCCGCGGTCTTTAAGAACTTTCTGCGTGAATAGGTATTCATGAAGTTAAAATTTTAGATTATTAGTGAATTATCTATTTAACTACTGTTGCCATGATGTTTGCAACTTTTTTCAAATTCTCTCTCTATCTGTAAATCGGATAAAAGACCTACTTTTTTGTGGAATGTAGCTCAGGGATTCTTCGGTCTCTATCCGTTTTTTGCTTTGCATTGATTGCCTCCAATACCTTCCAGCACTGATACAATCCTCTCGGTACATGGAAGCAACCTTTCCACTTGCCACCCTTCAGGTCGAGTAGCACTTCTCCCTGCCGGTTCAGGTAACCCCACCATTCGGGATAATCCGGATCCTTGAAATGATCCCAAGTGTAGGTATGCACCTTCTCAAACCAGTCGAGGCTCTGATGTGATCCTGTTAACTGATATCCTTTCAGTAGGGAGATCAGTGTTTCGATATGTACCCACCACAGTTTCTGATCCCACTCCAGCTGCTGGGGTGGAAACCCTTTCCGATCCAGAAAATAGAAGATACCGCCATATTTGTTATCCCAGCCATATTCTACGGTCTTCAAGGTGGTTTCTACCGCTTTCTCAATCAGTTCAGGACGGTTGAGTCTAACGCCCAGATCCATGATAAACCACATGGCTTCTATCCCGTGGCCGGGATTTACCAAACGGCCCTCGAAAGAATCGGACAGGGAGCCATCCTGATTTACATTTTCCACGATAATACCTTTCGACTCAGGCCGCCGGAATACGTCCATCACTTCGTGGATGCACTCCTCCATGATCTGTTCCACGATCTCCTGGTCGATCAGGTGCTCGATTTCCAGCGTGAGGTTGCTGAGGATCATCGGCAGTGAGAACCCTTTGAGTGGACGGGTGCCGGGATGGGCTTTGTTCCATCTTCCCTTTGGATTATCCCGCTTGGAGAGAATGGTCTCGAATGTGCGTCTGGCAATATCCGCATACTCCTGATTGCCGGTCGCCAGGCTCAGTTGTCCGAATGCCATGGCCGCGAAAGTGTAGGAGAAGATGTTGTAAGGCTCCACCAATGGTTTTCCTTCCCGGGTGAGCGAGAAGTACCAGTTGTAATTGCCGTCATGGCCATACTTCTTCAGAAATTCAGCGCCCTGAGTGGCGCAATCGAGCCACTCCTTCCGTTTATCCACTTTGTTATACAGCATGGAGAACATCCATACCTGACGCCCCTGCAGCCAGATAAATTTGTCGGTGTCAAACACATTTCCCTGACGGTCGAGGCAGGTAATGTATCCGCCATATTCCTTATCCTGCGAATGAGTGAGCCAGAAAGGAATCACGTTGTCGAATAATTCTGTTTTATATTGGGCGGCAAGTACGTTAAAATAATTGATATCATCCATGTTTACCTGTAATATAATCTGTTTATTGTCCTGATTATTGTAATAAAATTAAATTACATGTGTAAAATAAGATTAAATAGTTTATATATACAAGTAAAAAGTAAAATAATTTATTAAATAATTGCTTTTTAACAAAATATAGCATTGACCCCGCTCCTACGGGAAGAGATTTAAGTTAAAAGGCATTTTAGATAGGGAGTAAAGTTAGGCGATTAGGAGGAAAATATTGATCAGTACTTTGCCTTCGAGGTTGCCAAACAGAGGACAAAAGTTAGGTGAGTAGGAGGGAAATATCTGCAAATGAAACAAAAATACGTGTTCGTGGAAAAAACCGCTGGCCTTAAACGAAGGGTTCCCATCAGAGGATTTGATTCAGCAGTAGTTCCGCCTCTTGCAGAGAATCCATTTTTCCCACATCTATCACCTTCAGGTTATCGGGGAAATAGCATGTTACGGTCTCTTTATCACAGATCGAAAGATAAAAGTCGATGATAGAGAATTTGTCCGGTAAATCCTCCATGTACCGGAAAATGGGTGGCCGGAGAATCTGGATGCCGGCGAAAGCCAGCTTCCTGTATTGTTTCGGGTTAAAGTCGGGGAAAGGCGATTTTGTTTCACCGGTTTTTTCGTTGATCCATCCTCTCAGTCGGTTGTTACGGTCGAAAAGGAGATAGCGTGATGTCTGCCGTTCGCTGCAGACCAGCGTGGCTAATGAATTACGCTTCAGGTGCGAATTGTAGAGTTCATTAAGGTCTATATTGGACAGGATGTCCACATTATGTACGAGAAAGGGTTTGCCGTCATTGAAGAACCGGGCCGCTTTTTTGATGCCGCCGCCGGTGTCGAGTAGCTTTTCCCGCTCGTCGGAAAATGCAATCCGGATACCGAAATGCCTGTTTGCCTCTACAAAATCGATGATCTGTTGGCCGAAGTGATGGATGTTGATGATGATTTCATCAAAGCCGGAGAGTTTGAGTTTCTCGATGATATGCTGCAGCAATAGTTTTCCGCCCACAGGTACCAGCGCTTTGGGGAGGGTATCGGTCAGCGGCTTGAGTCTTGTGCCGAGCCCGGCGGCTAAAATCATAGCTTTCATTAAATTGAAAAAAGTTTTTTATAACAGGGAACGATTGGCATTCTATTTGTGGATTTACTATGATTAGAATTTATTTGAAGTGAATTTTTTGATGTCAGGGAGCAAATTTATTAAATAAAATTCAATATTATGTGGCGATGTGATAGCAATTCACTGTTTTTTTAACATAGATCAGTAATTATCTATTTTTAATGGACTTGTTGATACAGATCAAAACTATTTCGTAACTTTGTAGTTACAAGTATTAAAAGGAAATCCAAAGTAAGTGGCTATGGACACAGCAAAGAAAACAAAAACAACAGCAAGGTCAATGCCTGAAAGCCAACGGAAAAAAGTATCTAAAACATGGCTTGCCGCTTTAGCCCATAAGGGTACGGGAAAAATCGAAGATATGAAAGCGGTCTTGAAATGAGTTATGTCCAGGTATTTGTTAGATACCAATATCGTTATATTTATGATTTCCGGGGAATTGGACAATATTTCCCCGGATGTTGCAGCCATATTGGGTGATTACGACAATGAGTTAAATACGAATTCGATAGTTATTCTTGAACTTCTTCAGCTTTACAGGAATAAAAAAGTAAGCACAAAGAAATATCATACAGTGGAGGATTTTTTGAAAGCGGTGGAGGATGTTTTTTATATCAAGATTCTTCCTTTTTCAAGGGAACATCTTGCTACTTTATCAAAACTTCAAATAGCAGCCCGACATAAAGATCCTTTCGATCATGCCATTATTGCTCATGCCATAACAGAGAAACTTACACTCATTTCCTCCGATCGGCAGTTTGAAAACTATACCGGACAGCATCTGGATTTTATGTACAATAGGCGATAATCTTTAAGAGCTCTTCTGAGAAGCTATCATAAAAGGGATATATTGCTTTTTCATTATCTTTTTCTGAACTCCTGTTCCAGGTTTTGTTCGCGGTGGATTAAAGATACTTTCACCCCGAATTTTTGAGAGATATGTTCCGCCACATGCTGTGCGGCATACACCGACCGGTGTTGCCCACCGGTACAGCCGAAGGAGATCATCAGGTTGGTGAAGTTCCGTTCCATGTAACGTTTCACATGCCGGTCGATAAGGGGGTAGATGTTCTCCAGGAAGGTGACCATCTCGCCATCCTCTTCCAGAAAGCGAATCACCGGCTCGTCGAGCCCGGTTACATTGTTATAACGTTCGAACTTGCCCGGGTTGTTGATAGCCCGGCAGTCGAACACGTAACCACCGCCATTGCCGGAGCTATCCTCCGGTATTCCTTTCTTATAGGCAAAGCTATAGACGCGTACTTCCAGCTCTCTCTTACGGCTGTCGGCAAACTGTTTCAGCTCGCACATCTCCCGGAGCATCCCACATAGGTATGGGTACTGCTCAAATCCATCCTGCAACAGTTCCCGCAGGTTATTCAGTGCATACGGGACACTTTGAATGAAATGGGGTTTCTTCTCAAAGTAACCGCGGAAGCCGTAGGCCCCCAGTACCTGGAGGGTACGGAAGAGCACGTAGTGGCGCAGCCGCTCGCGGAAAGTGTTTTCATCTACCGGCTGGTAGTTGCGTAGGGAGGTGATGTAACGGTCGATCAACTCATCGCGCAGTTCTGAAGGAAAGTTTGCTTTTGCCTGCCAGAGAAAAGAAGCCAGGTCATAATATACCGGCCCTTTCCGGCCGCCCTGGAAGTCGATGAAGTAGGGATTTCCATCCACCAGCATCACGTTGCGCGACTGGAAGTCGCGGTACATAAAGGTATGGGTTTCGTCTTTCAGCAAGGTCTCTGCCAGTTTCTCAAAATCGTTTTCCAGCAGATCTTCCCGAAAAGCCATGCCGGTGGTCTTCAGAAAGCTGTACTTGAAATAGTTCAGATCCCACATTACGGAGCGGTGATTGAATTCCGCTAACGGGTAGCAGACACTGAAATCGAGATCCCTGGCGCCCAGGTATTGAAAATCGGCCAACAGGGAAATGGTCTTGTGCAACAGTTCTTTCTCGTCGTGACTGAACACTCCGGTAAGCCTGCCACCCTTGATGGCATCGAACAAAAGGAGGTCTCCCAGATCCTCCTCCAGATAAAACATCTCATCGTCGGATACGGCAAGTACCTCCGGAACGTTCAGTCCCTGCTGATGAAAATGGTTTGCCAAGGTGATGAATGCCCGGTTCTCGTCGCGGGACTCCCCATGTACCCCAATCAGGGAGATCTCACCAGCGGTAAGGCGGTAATATCTGCGGTTGGAGCCGGAGGTGGGGAGGGCTTCCAGTGTCTGGTGTTGTTGTCCGGTATAAGAGAGAAATAGCTCGGTCAGGGGTTCCATCTGAAAGGTTGTTTTTAGATTAATTTAAAGACCCACCTCCTCCTCCAGCTCTTTGAGCCAGAGGTCGGCCATCGCGTCGCTCGGCATGCGCCAGTTGCCGCGGGGAGAGAGGTTCACGGAGCCCACCTTGGGGCCATCGGGCATGCAGGAGCGTTTGAACTGCTGAGAGAAGAACCGTTTGTAGAAGACCTTGAGCCATTTCACCAGCTCCTCTTCACTGTAACGGCCGGTAAATGCCAGGCGTGCCAGGAAAAGAATGCGAGCCGGTCCATCCCCGTAGCGCAGCATCCGATGCAGGAAGAAGTCGTGTAGCTCATAAGGCCCCACAAAATGTTCCGTCTTCTGGACGATCTGACCGTTGGCATCGGCCGGCAGCAGTTCCGGGCTGAAGGGGGTGTCGAGCACATCATGCAGGATCCTGCGTGAAGACTCCTCCATCTGCGTGTCCGCAATCCATCGTACCAGAGAAGCCACCAGTGTTTTAGGCACGCTGCTGTTCACGCTGTACATCGACATGTGGTCGCCGTTGTAAGTGGCCCACCCCAGTGCCAGCTCCGACATGTTACCTGTGCCCACCACCAGACCACCTATCTTGTTGGCAACATCCATCAGTATCTGGGTTCGTTCGCGAGCCTGACTGTTCTCGTAGGTGATGCTCTCGTCGCTGATTTCATGGCCGATATCGTTGAAATGTTGTTTTACGGCATCCACGATGGATATCTCCTTCACCGTTACTCCGGAAGCTTTCATCAGGGCGATGGCGTTGGCGTACGTTCTGTTGGTGGTGCCGAAGCCCGGCATGGTGATGCCCACGATGTTCTCGCGTGGTAGCCCGAGGATATCGAATGTCTTGATCGTGACCAACAGTGCCAACGTGGAGTCCAGTCCGCCCGAAACGCCAATGGTCACAGTCTTTACCCCGGTGTGTAGCAGCCTTTTGGCCAGTCCGTGTGTCTGGATATTGAACACTTCCGATAGGAACTCATCGCTCTTAGCAGCCGGAGGAATAAAGGGGTGTGCCGGCACAGGGTGAAGTAGTCCGTTGGTAGCCACTTCTGTGAGTGTGCTGTTGACCCTGTGAGCAGATGGCAGCGAGTCGTTGCTGAAATTGGTGTTTTTGAGACGATCCTGCCGCAATGCCCCGAGGTCGATGTCGGCAATGATCAGTTCACTTTCCAGCGAGAACCGTTTTGACTCTGCCAGCATCGAACCGTTCTCTGCAATCAGACAGGCACCGGAAAAGACCAGGTCGGTCGTCGACTCGCCAGTGCCGGCTGAGGCGTAGATATAGGCTGCATTGCATCGTCCCGATTGCTGCAGCACCAGTGATTTGCGGTAGAGGTGCTTACCCACCAGTTCATTGCTGGCTGACAGATTGAACAGCAGTTCGGCACCCTGCATCGCCAGGTGGGAAGAGGGGGGCGATGGCATCCAGAGATCCTCACAGATCTCCACGCCGAAGGTGGCGAATGGTGTTTCAAAAAGCATCCCGCAGGCAGCTACCGGCACCTCTCTGCTACCGATCCCTACGGAGTGGGCAGTCAGGTTGGCAGCCGGGGTAAACCATCGCTTCTCGTAGTATTCACGGTCGTTCGGCACATGGGTCTTGGGTACCAGGCCCAGGATGCCATCGCGCGAGATCACCGCTGCCATGTTGAAGAGACTGCTCCCGATCCGCATGGGCACTCCCACGATGGCATTCAGTGAGGGTTTGTCCTGCATGAAACGCGACAGCGCCTGCAGGGAGGCAAGCGCTTCGCGCTGCAGGCTCTCCTGGAAAAAGAGATCGCCGCAGCTATAGCCGGTGATCGACAGCTCCGGGAAGCAGATGATCTGTACCTGTTGCTCTGCTGCCTGCCCGATCACTCTCTGGATCTCTTCCCTGTTGTAGTCGCAATCAGCCACCCGTAGCCGGGGTGATGCTGCCGCCACGCGTATAAAACCGTACCTGTTGATCTGCATATGCAATATTTTTACAGCCTTTCAGGCAAAGATAATGATAATATGGCAGAAATATTGCTGCAACTTATCAATAAAAGTCTATACCGTAACCTCAGCTGTCAGCCGAATGATATCCGGAAGCGCTTTACCCAGATGCTCCATTGAATGGAAAACCATTGAGGCGCCCGCTTCCCGCAGGATCACATCGGGCAGCGGTCCCGTGTTGACTGCGATGGTAAAGATGCCTGCCTCCACCGCAGCCTTGATGCCCAGGGGCGCATTCTCGATCACGATGGCCTGGTGGGGTTTCAAGTTGCCTCCTTTTATCAATCCTTTCAGAAATGGCTCGGGATGAGGCTTACCATTCACCACATCGAAGGCGGTAACCATGGTGTCGGGTGTGAAAGCTCCGGGGAAGTGGAGATCCAGCCGTTCCAGCAGCGAGGGCTGACCGGAGCCGGTGACCAGTACCGGCTTCAATCCTTTTTCTTTCACATAGTCCAATACTTCTTTTGCTCCCGGCATGGTAGCGCCGCTGTTGTATTGCTGAAACAGTTCTGTTTTGCGGGCGTAGATCCGTTGTGCCTCCTCCTCGGTGGCATCCCGTTGCAGGTTTCGCTGGAAAATGATGTCGATGGTTGCTTTTCCGAGCCTCCCCTCGTGCAGGTAGAACTCACCCGGCTCATGGGTGAGGCCACACTCATCCATGGTCTGTTGCCAGGAGCGGTCATGTGCCGGCATGGAATCATACAACACGCCATCCATATCGAAGATAACCGCTTTCAGATCGAATCGTTTCAGTTGTTTTAGTTGTAAATAATCAATCAATCTCTTTTTCATTATGCATTATAAAAAAAACCGCAAGGCTGCTCTGATGGCGGCCAGGCGGTTTCTTTGAATTACAAATTCGTTACAGTCTTGCCTTGATGGCCTTTGTGGCTTCTTCGTATCCCGGCTTTTCGAGGAGCGCGAACATATTCTTCTTGTACGCTTCCACGCCCGGTTGATTGAAGGGGTTGATGCCCAGCAGGTAGCCGCTGATGCCGCAGGCTTTCTCGAAGAAGTAGATCAGCTGGCCGATGTACTTCTCATTCAGCTCCGGCAGTTCAATCAGCAGGTTGGGTACGCCGCCGTCCACATGGGCGATGCGGGTGCCCAGCTCCGCCATCTTGTTCACCTCATCCACCCGTTTGCCTTCCAGATAGTTGAGCCCATCCAGATCCCTGTCATCATGGGGGATCACCACTTTTTTGTTGGGCTGACGGATGGAAAGAACCGTTTCGAAGATGGTGCGTTCTCCCTCCTGGATCCACTGACCCATGGAGTGCAGATCGGTCGTGAAGTCCACCGCTGCGGGGAAGATCCCCAGGTTCTCTTTACCTTCACTCTCTCCGAAAAGCTGTTTCCACCATTCCGCCAGGAAATGGAGCTTGGGGTGGTAGTTGACCAGGATCTCAATCTTCTTACCCCTTTTGTAGAGCTCATTGCGGATCACTGCATAGATGGCCGGCAGGTTGTAGTCGAACGCAGTGGTGGGACCAGCCGCTTTTTCAATTTCGAGAGCCCCTTCTACCAGCTTACGAATGTGGATCCCTGCCACGGCAATGGGCAACAGTCCCACCGGTGTGAGCACCGAGTAGCGTCCTCCCACATTGTCGGGGATCACGAAAGTCTTGTATCCCTCGCTGTTGGCCAGCGTGCGCAGGGCACCGCGGGCAGCGTCGGTGACCGCCACGATTCGCTGTCTCGCTTCCTCCTTGCCCACCTTGCTTTCCAGCAGGTCTTTCAGCAGGCGGAAAGCGAGCGCCGGTTCGGTGGTGGTTCCCGACTTGGAGATGTTGATGATGCCGAACTGTTTGTCTTCCAGGTAGCTCATCAGCTCATGGAGATAGTCTTCGCTGATGTTGTTGCCGGCGTAGAGGATCACCGGATTCTTTCTCTTCGCGGGGTTCTGGAGCCAGTCGAACGAGTCGGAGAGGGCGTCAATCACCGCCCGGGCACCCAGGTAGCTTCCACCGATGCCAACCACCACCACTGCCTCACAGCGGGTGCGCAGCACGGCTGCAGTATCTTCGATCTCCCGCAGCTCCTCATCGGTGATGGAGGAGGGAAGCCCCACCCATCCCAGGAAATCACTCCCAGCGCGACTACCGTCGTGAAGTGCCTGGTTGCAGGCAACAGCCTGAGGTGCCTGTCTCAGGATCTCTTCTTCCGGAAGAAATTTCACCACATCCTTGATCTGTAGTTGAATATGATCCATTCTCTTTTTTATTTTGTGGGTTAGTTAAAAAAAATCCTATTGAAATAGATTGAAAAATGAATATAGATTGCAACCTCTAGAAATAATCGATCAGCTTGCGGATCGCCTCTTGTGGAGGCTGCTTCTCGTAGAGAATGCGGTAGATGGTATCTGCAATCGGCATATCCACCTTGTAGCGGCTGTTCAACTCATGGATGCACCTGGCACCGTAGTATCCCTCGGCAATCATCTCCATCTCCAGCTGGGCGCTCTTCACTGAGTAGCCTTTACCAATCATGGCACCCAGCGTGCGGTTGCGGCTGAACTGGGAGTATCCGGTCACCAGCATATCACCCAGGTAGTGCTGTTCAGCGATGCTGCGCTCCATGGGCAGCACCCCGTTGAGAAAGCGGGACATCTCATTGGCGCAGTTGCTCATCAATACCGCCTGGAAGTTATCGCCATAGAGCAGTCCCTGGCAGATGCCGGCTGCAATGGCGTAGATATTCTTCAGCACCGCGGCCAGCTCTATTCCCACTACATCGTCGGAGATACGTGTCTTCAGTATCCGTGAGTTGATCGCTTCAGAGAGAAGGGCCGCCTTGTGCTGGTCTTTGCTGGCTACCGTCAGAAACGAGAGCCGCTCGAGAGCCACCTCCTCTGCGTGGCAGGGGCCGGAGAGCACTCCGATGTTTTCGATAGGGATCTTGTAGTTGGCAACCAGAAACTCGCTCATCACCAGGTTGTCGTTGGGGATGATCCCTTTAAGGGCGGAAACCACGAACTTGCCGCGGAAAGTGGTGTTCCAGATGCGCCTGAAATACTGTTTCACATAGGGTGAGGGGATGGCCACGATGATGGTGTCAGAGTCCTTGATCGCTTTCTCGATGTTGGAGTAGAAAGTGATCTGCGCCAGGTTGAACTTCACATTGGTCAGATAGGCCGGGTTGTGTCCCAGCTTGTAGAAGCCTTCGATCTGATCATCGCGGCGGATGAACCAGTTCATATGCTTTTGGTTCATCAGTACAATTTTAGCGAGTGCCGTTCCCCAAGTGCCGCCACCCAGGATACAGATTTTGCCGATTGAATCCATGTTGTATCGTTTCAGATTTTCAGGCCGTTAAAGTGATGCGGCATGCTCTGCCCATCTTTTAACCTCTTCAGGCGTGGGATTGTTCAGTCCCAGCTTAAATTTTTTGTTCAAACCGCAGATCTCCTGATGCAGTTTGTTGGGATTGAGCTCACTCAGGCTTTTCACCTTCATATAACCCGCCTTCTGAATCAGGACTGCCCACTCTTCAGGGATCCCTGCCTCAATGTATCGGGAGAGAGGATCCTTCTTCACCGTTTTCTCGGGGCGCATCATCGGGAAGAGCAGCACCTCCTGAATGGAGGTCTGGCCGGTGAGCAGCATCGCGAGCCTGTCCATTCCGATCCCCATGCCGGAGGTGGGGGGCATCCCATACTCCAGGGCACGAAGAAAATCCTGGTCGATGAACATCGCCTCGTCGTCGCCTTTCTCGGAGAGACGCAGCTGCTCCTCGAAGCGCTCCCGCTGGTCGATGGGGTCGTTCAGCTCGGAGTAGGCGTTGGCCAGCTCCTTGCCGTTGACCATCAGCTCAAATCGTTCGGTCAGCTCCGGGTTTTCGCGGTGCCGCTTACAGAGAGGCGACATCTCGATGGGATAGTCAATGATAAAGGTAGGCTGGATGTAGTTGCCTTCCGCCTTTTCGCCGAAGATCTCATCGATCAGCTTCCCCTTGCCCATGGTCTCATCCTCTTCTACGCCCAGCTCACGGCATACCGACCGCAGCTCTTTCTCATCCATCCCGCTGATATCGATGCCGGTATGTTCGCGGATCGCCTCAATCATCGTGACACGGCGGTAGGGCGCCTTGAAGTCGATCTCATGATCCCCCACCTGCACTTTTGTGGTTCCCAGCACCTGCAGCGCCACCTGTTCCAGCATCTGCTCGGTAAATTCCATCATCCACCGGTAGTCCTTGTAAGCTACGTAGATCTCCATCACCGTAAACTCCGGGTTGTGGGTGCGGTCCATCCCCTCGTTGCGGAAGTTGCGGGAGAACTCGTAGACCCCTTCAAACCCTCCCACAATCAATCGTTTCAAATACAATTCATTGGCTATCCGCAGGTAGAGGTCGATGTCGAGCGCATTCATGTGGGTAATGAAGGGGCGGGCGGCTGCACCGCCCGGTATATTCTGCAGAACGGGCGTATCCACCTCCAGGTAACCCCGCTCGTTGAAGAAGTTGCGCATGGCGTCGAAAATGCGGGTGCGCTTCACAAAAATATCTTTTACGTCGTCGTTCACCAGCAGGTCCACGTAGCGTTGGCGATAACGCATCTCCGGATCGGAGAACTTGTCGTAGGTCACCCCGTCCTTCACTTTCACCACGGGAAGCGGCTTGAGCGACTTGGAGAGGAAGGTCATTGTTTCGGCATGCACCGAAATCTCGCCGGTCTTGGTGCGGAACACATAGCCGGTGATGCCGATGAAGTCGCCGATATCGGTCAGTTTTTTGAATAGGGTGTTGTAAAGATCTTTATTCTCACCGGGACAGATGTCGTCGCGGGTAATGTAAACCTGGATGCGCCCTTTCGAGTCCATCAGTTCAATGAATGAGGCTTTCCCCATGATGCGGCGACCCATGATGCGGCCGGCGATGCTCACCTGCCGTCGTTCGGCATCGTCACGGAAAGATTCTTTTATATCTGCGGACCAGGCATTCACCTCATAGCGTGCTGCGGGATAGGGTTCGATGCCCAATGTTCGTAACTCGTCAAGGCTTTGGCGGCGAATGATCTCCTGTTCGCTTAGTTCTGAATTGTTCATACCAGTTCGTTCATTCATATGTTTTGGCAGGTTTGCCTTCGGCTGGATAGGCAATCAGTGAGAAGCCCGGGTATGCTTTCGCGGGCAAAAGGCCAATGGAGTGCCCCCTGCCATTCGCAGGGGCGATGCCAAAATCTCTGCAAATGTACAAAATATTTCGCTAAGAAGCATATTTTATAGTTGATTCATCCTGTTATCCCACGCTGTTGAATGATGCATAAAAAAATTATGGAAAAATTTCCTCAATTCAGCCGGAATGATTATATTTGTCCAGTGAAACGGTCAGGATATCCTTTGAAAGGAGTATCTCGTAGCGAAGAATTGTACCTGTAACCTGGGTTGAGCGTTTCAACTGATAATTTGTTTGTTGATTAAAAAAACCGCTTATGGAAACACAAACCGGATATTCGATCACAGATCCTCTTCTCGATGAAATCATTGAAAAGTACAGCGGAAAACCGGGTATGCTGCTGACAACGCTGGAGGAAGCACAGCAGATGCATCCCTGGAAGTACCTACCCGGTGAAACGTTGGCTGCCATTGCACAGAAGTTAAGGATTCCCCCAGCAGAGGTCTACAGTGTTGCATCCTTTTACTCTTTTTTCAATTTAGCACCACAGGGAAAGCATACCATCGTGGTATGCCGAGGCACTGCCTGCCATACCAGGGGATCGAAAGCGTTGCTCGATGAGATTCCTTCGATACTCGGTATCAGCAGCGCTGTGAAGGATGGGGGATCCTCTTTCACCACTCCAGATAAACTTTTTACCATCCGCACGGTAGCCTGCTTCGGCCAGTGTGCCCAATCGCCCGTAGTGGAGGTGGATGGTGTGATGCACAGCAATGTGAACTCCCGCAAGTTGATGAGCCTGCTTAGCAGTGTATTGGAAAGTGAAACCGAAAAAAATGAACAACGATGAGACCCTCTGATATTGAGCAGATGAGTTTAATGTCGCAGGAGCGGATACTCCCCTCCCGGCCCATGATCATGGTGGGCATGGGTACCTGCGGTATCGGCAACGGGGCTGAACTGGTTTACCGGAAGTTGGAACAGCAGCTTGCTGTCACCAAAACCGGCTGTCTCCTCAAGCAGAGCGGATGTTTCGGATTCTGTGCCGAAGAACCGCTGCTCATGCTATACCAGCCGGGAAAACCGCTGCTGGTTTATAGCAGGGTGGAGGAGGCCGATGCGGTATCGCTTGTGGAAGCGATCTCAAGGGGAGAGGTGCTACGTGAAAAGCTTTTGTGCCGGATCGACCGGTGGAATTTTCTGACCAGTCATTTCACCTTCGGCAGCGGCTACGAGGAGATCCCGCACTGGGATGAAATTCCCTTTTTCAAAGGGCAGCATAAATTGGTGCTGCGCCATGCCGGCATGATCGATCCCGAAGAGATTGCCGATTACATTGCCGTGGGGGGCTACAATGCCCTGGCTCGTGTGCTGGCTGCATACACGCCGGAAGATGTGATCCGTGAGGTGAAGGCATCTGGGCTGCGCGGCCGTGGCGGTGCCGGTTTTCCCACCGGTGTGAAATGGGAGATCATGCAAAAGGCGGTTTCAACAGAAAAATATCTCATTTGTAATGCCGATGAGGGAGACCCTGGTGCCTATATGAACCGCAACGAGATTGAGAGTGATCCGCATATGATCATTGAGGGGATGCTGATCGGCGGCTATGCCATGGGAGCCGGTAAAGGGATCGCCTATGTGCGAGCGGAATATCCGCTTGCGGTGAAACGGCTCAGAAGGGCCATCAGGCAGGCTGAAGAGCTTGGGCTGCTGGGTAGCAATATTCTGGGAACCGGCTTCAGCTTCACGCTCGATGTGGTGGAGGGTGCCGGCGCCTTTGTCTGCGGTGAGGAGACGGCGCTGATCGCCTCCATTGAGGGGAAAGCGGGCAGGCCCTTGCCCCGGCCTCCCTATCCCGCAAGCAGGGGACTTTATGGCATGCCCACCAACATCAACAACGTGGAGACCTGGTGCAACATACCGCTCATCATAGAGAAAGGGAACGAATGGTTCCGATCCATAGGTACCGAAAAGAGCCCCGGTACGAAGGTCTTCTCGCTGGTGGGGAAGGTGAAAAATACCGGTCTGGTGGAGATGCCTCTCGGCACCCGGCTGGAACAGTTTGTTTTTGCAGTAGGGGGAGGCACCGGCACTTCACGTCGCGTGAAAGCGGTGCAGACCGGCGGCCCCTCGGGAGGCTGCATCCCGCTGGAACATTTCTCCACACCGGTCGACTATGAATCACTGGCCACCATCGGTGCCATCATGGGCTCCGGCGGAATGGTGGTGATGGATCAGGACAACTGCATGGTCGATGTGGCACGCTACTTCCTCGAATTCAATGCCGGTGAATCGTGCGGCAAGTGTACCCCCTGCCGCGAGGGGTCGGCACAGGCCCTCGCCATCCTCACCCGCATCACCCGTGGGGAAGGAACTGCCCCTGATCTTACCTTGCTGGAGCAACTGAGCCGTGTGATGAAAGATTCATCACTCTGTGCCCTGGGACAAACCAGCCCCAACCCCATCATTACCACCCTCCGCTATTTCCGCCATGAGTATGAGGAGCATAACCGGGAGAAAAGGTGTCATGCCGGCACCTGTGAGTCACTTTTCCTGGCGCTGTGTGAGAACAGCTGCCCGCTGCACATGAATATCCCCGGCTACATCCAGCTGATCAAAGAGGAACGTTGGGAGGATGCCTTTGAACTGACGCTGCGCGACAATCCGCTACCCGGTACCATTGGGCGCATCTGCCACTTTCATTGCCAGATGCGCTGCCGGCGTGAGATGCTCGACCAGCCTGTCTCACAGGGTGAGATCCACCGTTACCTCGCAGATACCATCTACCAGCTGGGCAAGGAAGAGGAGATCTACCGTCGGCTGGCCAATGAGAAGCTGCCCTCAACCGGAAAAAACATCGCTATCGTGGGTGCTGGACCGGCCGGGTTGACCGCCGCCTTTTACCTGGTGCGGCTGGGGCATGCAGTGACCATCTACGATGCCTTTCCCGAGCCGGGAGGAGTATTGCGGTATGGCATCCCGCAGTATCGTTTGCCAAAAGAGATCCTGCTGAAAGAGATTGAGCTGATCAAGAGGCTGGGTGTCCGGTTTCGGATGAACCGGCGACTGGGGGTGAATTTCTCGTTGGAAGATCTGAAAAAGGAGTTCGACGCCCTTTACCTGGCGATAGGAGCCTGGAAGAATGTGCCGTTGCACATACCGGGTGAGGAGGCAACAGGTGTGCATGCAGGTACGGACCTCTTGAAACAGATTGCTGAGGGGAGGGAGCCTGCCGTGGGTCAACAGGTGGTGATCATCGGTGCCGGTAACGTGGCGGTGGATGTGGCACGCAGCCTGTTGCGATTGGGCAGGGAGGTAACAGTCGTTTACCGCCGTGAAAAGGAGGATATGCCGGCCAACGCAATTGAGATCGCCGAATCGGAGGAGGAGCAGATCCGTTACCGGTTCCTCGCTTCACCCGCGGCAATCCTCACCGATCCATCGGGAGCGGTGAGGGCACTGCGGATCGAAAAGATGTTGCCGGGGGCGATTGACCGTACCGGTAGGAGAAAGCCTATGCCCTCGGGTGTTTTTGAAGATCTTGACTGTGACACTGTGGTTCTGGCAATCGGCGAACGGGTCGATTCATCCTTGCTGGAGGCGAGCCTCAGGCTGGAAGCCGACGGCAGGATTGCTGCCGACCCGCTCACTTTCCGCACTTCTGACCCGCAGATCTATGCTGGAGGGGACGCCCTCAGCGGCCCCTCTACCGCTGCCGAAGCAATGGGAATGGCGAAGAGGGCAGCCGCTGCAATCGACCGTGCGCTGATGCAGGAGGAACGTTTTCACCTGCTGTCGCGCAAATTCAGTTATGGCAATGAGGTGCCACTCAATCCCGAGCCCAGCAGGAAGAACCAGGCGAGGCGCCTTTCCGTAAGAGACAGAGTGAATAATTTCAATGAGATCTCTTTCGGATTTACCGGAGAACAGGCGCGTGATGAGGTGTCACGTTGCCTGCGTTGCGATGTGAAATGTGAACCCTATCAAATATGACCGCGATGGAAGTTAGGATAAACAATCAGTCTGTGCAGGTGAGCGAGGGGATGACCATCATGGAGGCCTGTCGTCTTGCGGGTATCAAGGTGCCCTCATTGTGCTATCTGAAAGATGTCTCGCAACATGCCTCCTGTGGCGTCTGCGTGGTTGAGGTCAAGGGAGCCCGTTCCCTGATGCGTGCCTGCATTACACACGTGAGCGAGGGGATGGAGATTCTGACCCACAGCCCCCGGGCAGAGGAGGCCCGGAAAATGAATCTGGAACTGCTGCTGGCCAACCACCCGCAGGAGTGCCTGACCTGTGACCGGAATGGGAGTTGCGAGCTACAGCAGCTGACTTTTGCGCTGGGAATCAGTGAGCAACGGTTTGTGCGAACCCGCCTGACGCCCTTTGCGAAGGATGAGAGCTCCCTCTCATTGGTGCGCGATCCGGAGAAATGCATCCTCTGCGGACGATGTGTGGCGGTGTGCACCCATCTGCAACAGGTGAGGGCAATCGAATTTACCGGCAGAGGGTTGAAGACGAAAGTCTCCACTTTCCTCGACAAGGGTCTGGGCGAGGTGGCCTGCACCAACTGCGGTCAGTGTGCATTGGTCTGTCCCACGGGCGCCATCACCGAGAAGAGTGAGGTGGCAGCCGTGCGGGCGCTGTTGCAACAACCTGGCAAGGTGGTCCTGGTGCAGACGGCACCGGCGGTGCGTGTGGGCATCGGAGAGGCGATGGGTATGCCCTATGGCAGCCTGGTGACCGGACAGATGGTTGCCGGCCTCAGGCGACTCGGCTTCACGAAGGTGTTCGACACCAATTTCGCGGCCGATCTCACCATCGTGGAGGAGGGCAACGAGCTGCTTCGTCGCCTCCAGACCGGCGGCATACTGCCAATGATCACCTCCTGTTCACCCGGATGGATCAAATTTATCGAACATTTTTATCCCGAGCAGTTGGGACACCTCTCTACCTGCAAGTCGCCGCAGCAGATGTTCGGAGCAGTGGCCAAAACCTACTACGCCGAGCAGATGGGGCTGGATCCCCGTGATATCGTGGTGGTCTCGGTGATGCCCTGCACTGCCAAGAAGTATGAGGCACGTCGTCCCGAGATGGATGGCGCTTTTCAGTACTGGAAAGAACGGTTACAACTCAACGAGGATGAGCACTTCCCTGATGTGGATTACGCTTTAACCACCCGTGAGCTGGCCCGCATGTTCCGTGCGGCAGGGATCGATTTCACCCATCTGCCGGAGGAGCCGTTCGACAACCCCCTGGGCGAATCGACCGGGGCCGCGGTGATCTTCGGTAGTTCCGGAGGAGTGATGGAAGCAGCGCTCCGTACAGCCTATGAGCTCTACACCGGTAAAAAACCGGACAGCCTCGATTTTCGCTCGGTACGCGGACTGCAAGGCATCAGGGAGTCCGATATCAACCTGAACGGTACCACGATCAGGGTCGCTGTGGCCAACACCCTGAAGAATGCAGCGTTGCTGCTCGACCAGATAAAGAACGGCACGTCGCCTTATACCTTTATCGAGGTGATGACCTGTCCGGGCGGGTGCCTGGGCGGAGGAGGCCAGCCGATTCCCACCAACGCGGAGATACGGGAGAAGAGGGCTGCCTCCATCTACCTGGAGGATGCACACAAGCCAATCCGCCAGTCACATGAAAACCCAGAAATCATAAAGCTATATAAAGAGTTCCTGAAAGAACCACTGGGAGAGAGATCGCATCACCTCCTGCACACCACCTATCAGCAGAGAGTCTGATGAATGGCATGAAACAATTCGCAATTTGAGAGAAACAATGAATTTAGATCAACTGAACCAAATCTTTAATGGTACGATTCTCATGGATGGTCATATTCCGGGCGACTATACAAAGGCTTTTGCATCTGACCTGATGAGTGATGTACTGCGTTTCCGGATGGAAAACACCGTGCTGATAACGGGTCTCTGCACCGTACAGGTGCTGCGTACAGCCGAGATGTCTAATATCACCTGTATCATCTTTGCCCGCGGGAAAAAGGTCACTCCCGACATGCTGGCGCTGGCGAAGGAGCATCACATCGCGATCATTGAATCGGAACTGACCCTTTTTGAGATATGCGGGAGGCTCTACCAGGGGGGACTAGAACCGGTGTGCCGATGAGGATGCATTTCGAAATAGAAGGCGGTGATTTCACCGCGGCAGGCAGGGCCAGCTCAGAAGTGAAAAAGACGCTGAAACAGTTTAACATCCCGCCAGAGGTGTTGCGTAAGGTAGCTATCGCACTCTATGAGGCGGAGATGAATGTGGTAGCCCATGCCTGGAGCGGAACAATGGATGCCGATATCCTTCCGGAAGGGATCCATGTTGTGATGGAAGACAAGGGTCCGGGCATTGAAGATATTGAACGGGCGATGGAGGAGGGTTTCTCCACTGCCACGGAGGAGGTTCGACAGATGGGGTTCGGTGCGGGGATGGGCCTGCCCAATATAAGGAAGAACAGTGACAGGATGGTGCTCACCTCTACACCCGGTGTGGGGACAAGGCTCGAGATCACTGTGGCATTTTAGGAATCGGTATTCTATTGAGAAATGGTAAAAGAGAGAGACTACAGACACTCTATAAGGATTGACCGGGACAAATGCATCGGTTGCTCTCATTGCATGCGTGTATGCTCTACGCAGGCCATTCGCATCGTGGAGGGATATGCATCCATACAGCCGGAGCGGTGCGTAGATTGTGGTGAGTGCTACCGTGTCTGTCCCCAGAGAGCCATTTACGCACGTGACGATGGACTCGCCTCCATGCGTGATGATGCATACAGGATTGCACTTGTTCCCTCTGTCTTTATTGGTCAGTTCCCGTCGGACTATTCTGCCACAGAGGTGCTGGAGGCGGTGAAAACATGTGGCTTTGATGAGATATGTGAAGTGGAGCAGGCGGTCGATTTTATGAAAGAGGCTTACCGGACATATGCCGATAATCTGTTTGCACGACCGGTAATCAGCTCCTACTGTCCGGCTGTGGTCCGGCTGATACAGGTGCTCTATCCCTCCCTGACACCACACATCATGCTGCTGAAGGCACCCCACGACATTGCGGCGCTCTACCTGCGTCTCTCGAAAGAGAGAGAGGGAATTGATCCAGGGAAGATCTTCATTTACTATGTGACCCCTTGTGCCGCCAAGACCGTGGCTGCCCGTGCGCCGGTGGGTGAAGCCGCCTCACCCATCGACGGTACCATCAATATGAAAGAGGTCTATAACAAGACGTTGGGCACACTCCTTGGCAGGAAAGAGAGAAGTGCGCGCAAGAGGATGGCTGATATGACTCCCGACTCGGTCTGCTGGTCTCTCTCGGGCACCGAGAAGCACTATTTCCCCGGGAGAAGCCTGGCAATCGACGGGATGGAGAACGTGATCGAGTTCCTGGAAAAGCTAGAGTCAGGACATCTGTCCGACATCGATTTTCTGGAGTTGAGAGCGTGCGATCAGGGGTGCGCAGGTGGCATCCTCTGTCCCGGAAACCGTTTTCTGACCGTAGAGAGACTGGAACAACGACAGAAGAGATTGCAGTTGCTAATGGATCAGCGGGGAGGAGGCGTTGAGAACAGGCTGATGGACTATGGCGAGATGCTGCAACCCCTTTCGGGGGTAGAGCCGGTACACCCTCGCGACGGGTTGCTCCTGGATGAGGACATGGAAAAGGCACTGATCAAACTGCAACGCATCAAGAGGCTGATGACCTACTTCCCCGGATTCGACTGCGGCGCCTGTGGTGCTCCCACCTGCCGTAGCCTGGCTGAAGATATTGTGCAGGGGAAAGCCAGTATTTCCCACTGTGTTTTCGTACAGCGGGTGATGGAGAAGAATTACAAGCTGAGTCCCGATCAGGCCTTCGAGGTGATAGAGAAGATAAGGGGCAGGGACAGGCTTAACAAATACAACGATACCAATGAAAACGAACGTTAGACAACTTATGCAGGAGCTCGGTTTCACCTGCCTGGCCGGAGAGGCCTATCTCGACCGGCACACAGAGGGGGCATATCTTTCCGATCTGCTGAGCGATGTGATGGGCAAGGCCGAGGCCGGGATGCTATGGATCACCGCACAGGTACATCGCAACATTGTGGCGGTGGCCTCGCTCAAAGAGCTGAGTGCCATCATCGTGGTGAACGAGCGTCAGGTAGAGCCGGAGGTGCTGGCCCATGCCGAAGAGGAAGAGGTGGTGATCCTCTCCTCTGGTAAGCCCGCCTTCGAGACAGCCGGAATGTTGTATAACCATTTGAGAGAGGTTGAATGTTGAGAAGTTGATATGATTGAAGTTCGATGTTTAAAAGTTGGTAGGTTGGTAGTTTAGTAGTTTAGTAGGTTAATTTTGAGGTTCGATGTTCGAGGTGTGGAGCTTAAAGCTCAAGGCCGAATGCTGACCGCTAAAATTCACCAAGAATAAAGAACCTGAAAAGCTTATAGCTAACAGCTTATAACTTAGCGCTAAGAATTATGCCCTGGTACAACGCCGATCTGCATATCCACACCTGTCTGTCGCCCTGCGGCAGCCTGGAGATGAGCCCGCGCCGCATTATTGGCCGTGCACGGGAGAGGGGACTGCAACTGATTGCCATTACCGATCATAACAGCACCCGCAATGTGCGGGTATGCATGGAGTGCGGTGCCACTGAGGGAATCAGTGTGATTCCCGGCTGCGAGGTTAACACACAGGAGGAGGTGCACTGCCTCTGCTATTTCCCCCACATGGAGGCGGTAGAGCTGTTTCAGGATTATCTGGAGCGGCAGATCAGCGATATACCCAATGATCCCGAACGCTTCGGTTATCAGGTGGTGGTGGATGCAGATGAGCAGATCATATATGAAGAACCCCGTTCCCTTTTTACCGGGATCAATGACGGTATTGAGGCGCTTGAAAAGGTGGTGCACCAGCTTGGGGGACTCTTCGTGCCGGCGCATATCGACCGACAGGTGAATGGAATCATCAGCCAGCTCGGTTTTATCCCCCGTGAATTGATGGTTGATGCCCTGGAGATCTCTCGCCGCACCTCCCCTGCCGCTTTCACCAGCCATTACCCGGAGTTGGCGGAGAACTGTTTCCTGCAAAGCTCCGATGCACATTATCCGGAAGATATCGGGTCGGTGCACACCCGTATCCTGATGGATAGCCCGGAGTGGGATCACTTCAGGAGAGCGATCCTGGTGAAACGAATTGAGACGATGAATGTGCCACCCTTCATGGATGTAAGTTGATGGTCACCCTGGGAATGCATATGATTGATATTGTGCAGAACGCCATCCTGGCGCAGGCAGGTCAGATCACGATCACACTGGAGGAGCGGGTTGCTGACGCATTGCTGCTGTTCCGGGTGGAGGATGACGGCAGCGGCATGGATCACAGAAGCCTGGAGCGGTTAACCGATCCCTTTTTCACCACCCGTACCACACGGAGGATGGGACTGGGCATTCCGTTTCTGAAGATGACCTGCGAGCAGACCGGCGGCAGCCTACGGGTGACGTCGGCAGAGGGTAAGGGAACCACGGTGGAGGCACTCTTTCGCACTGACACTCCAGATTGTCTTCCTCTTGGCGACCTGGAGGGGTCGCTGTTGTTGCTGGTGATGGCCAACCCTGCCATCCGTTTTCGTTTCAACTACCTGGTGGGAAAAGAGGCATTCCTGTTCGATACCGATGCACTGAGAGAGCAGGGAATAGACCTGCAACACCCACAGATGCTGATACCGGTGAAAAGCTACATCAGGGAGAACCTGGAGCTGCTCTGGCGGCAACGAGCGCCGGAAAGCTATCTCTGCTGACACAGGATGATTGATGACCGAATAATAATTTTCTAAATACAGATTATGATGGAACATACAATTGGAATCAAAACGCTCGCCGACCTGAAACGAATACAGGAGGAGGTGAGAACACGTATCAGTTTGCGTGACAAGGCGGAGAACCCCGAGTCGTTGGTACAAGTGAAGGTTGCGATGGCCACCTGCGGCATCGCCTCGGGTGCCAAAGAGGTGATGGAGTTTTTCGCCCTGGAGCTGGACAAGCGGGGCATCGATGCCGTCGTGACCCAGACAGGCTGCATGGGTTATTGTTTCGCGGAGCCCACCGTGGAGATCACCCTGCCGGGCAGGGAGCCGATGGTGTTTGGCTACGTGAACCCGAAGAAAGCAGATGAGATCATTGAACAATACATCAAAAACGGAGAGCTGGTGGATGGCATCATCCCGCAGAACTACAACACAATTGAATCTTAAATCAACTGAAAACTACTGATATGAGCCAATACAAAATGCATTTGCTGGTCTGCGCTGGTACCGGCTGCCACTCTTCCCAGAGCGACCTGGTATATGAGATGCTGCGTGATGAGGTGGACCGGAAACGACTGGAGGAAGAGGTGCAGATCATCCGCACCGGTTGCTTCGGCTTTTGTGAGAAGGGACCCATTGTGAAGGTGTTGCCTGACAACACTTTCTATACGCAGGTGAAGCCGTCGGACGCGCGTGAGATCATCGACGAGCATGTGATTAAGGGTCGTCGCGTGGAGCGGCTGCTCTATCTTGATCCGGAGACCGAAGAGCATGTGCTGGACTCGAAGCACATGGGTTTTTACAAGAAGCAACTGCGCATCGCACTGCGCAACTGTGGCACCATTGACCCGGAGAACATCGATGAGGCGATTGCCCGCAATGCCTACCAGGCATTGGGAAAGTCGATCACAGAAATGAGCCCGCAGGAAACGATCGATTTGATTAAAAGCTCCGGACTGCGGGGACGTGGTGGTGCCGGCTTTCCCACCGGCCTTAAGTGGGAGATTACCAGCCGTAACCAGGCCAACCAGAAGTATGTGGTCTGCAACGCCGACGAGGGTGACCCCGGTGCCTTCATGGACCGCTCCATCCTTGAGGGCGACCCCCACTCGGTGCTGGAGGCGATGGCCATCTGCGGCTACTGCATCGGTGCCACAAAAGGCTTAATCTATATCCGGGCCGAGTATCCGCTGGCCATACGGCGGCTGAAGGTGGCCATCGCACAGGCGCGCGAATATGGCTTGCTGGGAGAGCAGATCTTCGGCACCTCCTTCAGCTTCGACATCAGTCTCAAGTATGGTGCCGGTGCTTTTGTCTGCGGTGAGGAGACCGCCCTGATTCACTCCATGGAAGGGAAGCGGGGTGAGCCGGCCAACAAACCCCCCTTCCCTGCTCAGAGCGGTTACCTGGGCAAACCTACCAATGTAAACAACGTGGAGACACTGGCCAACATACCGGTGATCATCCTGAAGGGCGCCGAGTGGTTCTCCTCCATCGGCACGGAGAAGTCGAAAGGTACAAAAGTGTTTGCCCTGGCGGGTAAGATCAACAATGTGGGACTGATCGAGGTACCCATGGGTATCACCCTGCGGGAGATCATCTACGAAATTGGCGGTGGCATCAAGAACAACAAGAAATTCAAGGCAGTGCAAACCGGTGGCCCCTCAGGAGGATGCCTCACCGAGAAGCACCTTGACACCCCCATCGACTACGAGAGCCTCACCGCTGCCGGTTCCATGATGGGTTCCGGCGGCATGATCGTGCTCGATGAGGATGACTGTATGGTCTCCGTGGCCAAGTTCTACCTCGATTTCATCGTGGAGGAGTCCTGCGGACGCTGCGCTCCCTGCCGCATCGGTAACAAACGCCTCTATGAGACGCTGAATAAGATCACCCAGGGAAAAGGAAAACAGGAGGATATTGAGAAGCTGCGTAACCTGAGTCAGGTGATCAAGGATACCTCGCTTTGTGGCCTGGGACAGACCTCACCCAACCCGGTGCTCTCCACGCTCGACAACTTCATGGATGAGTATATGGAACATGTGCATGACAAGAAATGCCGTTCCGGACAGTGTCGAAGCCTGCTCTACTACGTGATCTCAAAAGATGATTGCATCGGCTGTATGGCCTGCAAGCGTGTATGTCCCACTCATGCCATCAGCGGTGAGAAGAAAGAGGTACATGTGATCAACCAGGAGGTCTGCATCAAGTGCGGCGCCTGCATGGAGAAGTGCCAGTTCGATGCCATCAGCCTGTTGAACGACTATCCGAGGGTGACATCATCTCCGGTTAACGTTTAAAGAGAATCAATAACTAAGCTTACAGCTTACAGCTTACAGCTTACAGCTTACAGCTTACAGCTAAAACATAATGATATGATACGATTGACAATAGATAAGAAAACGATAGAGGTGGAACCGGGAACCACTATCCTGAAAGCTGCCCGTAAGGTGGGCGTGGAGATTCCCACGCTGTGCCACTTTGAGCTGTGTGACATGGGTATCGAGAACAAGCCGGGGGGCTGTCGCATCTGTGTGGTGGAGGTGGAGGGACGACGCAACCTGGCCCCTTCCTGCATAACAGAGGTTCAGGAAGGCATGGTGATCAACACCCACAACATACGGGTACTCAACGCACGTACCACAGTACTGAAGCTGATCATCTCCGATCACCCGTTCGACTGCCTGGTATGCGCCAAGTCGGGCGACTGTGAGTTGCAGGATCTGGCCCGCCAGTTTGGCATTCGCACCGTGCCCTATGGCGGGGAGCAGTCGCACTACCGCAAGGATACCTCCCCCTCCATCATCCGCGATGTGGATAAGTGCATCATGTGCCGCCGCTGCGAGATGATGTGCAACGAGGTGCAGACGGTGGGTGCCCTCTCGGCGGTGAACCGCGGCTTCATGTCGGTGGTGGCTCCTGCCTTCGAGATGAACCTGGAGGATTCGCCCTGCACCTATTGTGGGCAGTGTGTCTCGGTTTGCCCCACCGGGGCACTCACCGAGGTAGACCACACCAACGACATCATCCGGGCCCTGAGTGACCCGAAGAAGACAGTAGTGGTGCAGACCGCCCCGGCGGTGCGTGCTGCCCTGGGAGAGGAGTTCGGCCTGGAGCCGGGTACCCTGGTCACCGGCAGGATGGTCTCCGCACTGCGCGAGCTGGGCTTCGACCATGTATTCGACACCGATTTCAGCGCCGACCTGACCATCATGGAAGAGGGTACGGAGCTGCTGCAACGTCTCCGCGGTCACCTGGCGGGAGATTCCTCTGTGCGGTTACCGATCCTCACCTCCTGTTGTCCCGGCTGGGTCAATTTTTTTGAGCACAACTTTCCCGACCTGCTGGATGTGCCTTCCACGGCCAAGTCGCCACAGCAGATGTTCGGCGCCATTGCCAAGAGCTGGTTTGCCGATAAGATCGGTGTGAACCGCAAGGATCTTGTTGTGGTCTCTATCATGCCCTGCCTGGCTAAGAAGTATGAGTGTCAGCGCGATGAGTTCAGCATAGATGGTAATCCTGATGTGGATTTCTCCATCTCCACACGTGAGCTGGCTGCTTTTATCAAGCAGGCCAACATTGACTTCCTGAATCTGCCGGAAGGTGATTTCGACGACCCACTGGGTGAGTCATCCGGTGCAGGTGTCATCTTCGGCAACACGGGTGGGGTGATCGAGGCTGCCTGCCGCACCGCCTACGAGCTGCATACCGGTAAGACACTGGAGAAGGTGGAGTTTGAAGCCCTCCGCGGCATGGAGGGGATCCGCTCCGCGACGATCGATTTCGACGGTCTGCCACTCCACATCGGCATTGCTCACGGACTGGGTAATGCCCGTAAGCTGCTCGACGAAGTGCGGGAGGGACGTTCGCAATACCATGCCATTGAGATCATGGCTTGTCCCGGCGGTTGCATCGGCGGAGGGGGGCAGCCCTTCCACCATGGGAATAGTGAGATACTGGCCCGTCGTGCGGCAGCCATCTACAGTGAAGATGAGCGCAAGACCATCCGTAAGTCGCACGAGAACCCCTCTATCATCCGCCTTTACAGAGAGTTCCTGGGTGAACCGGGCAGCCACAAGGCACATAGTCTGCTGCACACCGAATATTTCCCCAAGAGCAACGAGGTGACCATCAATATGCAGAGTTAAAACAGGAATCGTATGAACCAGAAAATAAATTTAGCTCCCGAGGTGCTGGCCTACATGGAGAAGTTAAACGGCAGCGACGGTGTGGAGGTGGTTGTCAACCTCCCGAAAGAGAAAGTTGAACAGATCAACGAGATCTGCAACTCGTTCGACAATGATCCGCAGGAGCTGATCAACGTGTTGCACGAAACACAGCACCTGTTTGGCTACCTGCCTGCAGAGGTGCAGGATGTGATTGCCCACAACCTGCATCTCCCTGTGGCACATGTCTATGGCGTGGTCACCTTCTACTCCTACTTCACCATGTTGCCAAAGGGAGAGCATCCCATATCGGTCTGCACCGGCACAGCCTGTTACGTGCGTGGTGCGGAAAAAGTGCTGGAAGAGTTCAAGAAGGAGCTCAACATCAAGGTAGGTGAGACTACCCCTGACGGACGCTTCTCTATCAATTGCCTGCGTTGCGTGGGGGCCTGCGGACTGGCTCCTGTGGTGCTGGTGGGTGAGAAGGTGTACGGACGCGTCTCTCCCGACGGGGTGAAGGCGATCCTGGCCGAGTATGACAAGTGAGGATGTGATGGTGAGGCCTGAGTCACCTCTCGCGTGCTACTGCTCCCTTCCCGTTCTCTTTTTGTAACGGAGGGAGTTGCCCTTACGGTGATAACCGATCCGGTGGCCGATGGCTTGCAGCCTGGCATCGAGATAACCGAGCTCCTCTTCGTCGTCACGGGCGGAGAGGGGCTTGTTTTCGTAAAGGAAATAATCCTCCCGGTATCGTGCCGGGGTGATGTTGGGCATCAGTACGTTGGCGCCAATGCGGATCGCCGCTTCGCGCCCCTCCTTGTCGATGGCCTGCAGCGCCGTTGTGGCCGCGATGTTGATGTCGGGCATCAGGATGCGCAGCAGGGCCACCATTCGCAGTGAAAGGCTGAGGCGGTCGCTAAGGGGCAGCAGCAGGTGGCGCTCCTCCCAGAGTGGGGTAGCTGCATGTTCGAGGTAGGGGCCCATGCCACACATGTCGATATCCATCTCTCGCATGAAGAGCAGGTCGTCCGCCAGATCCTCCTCACTCTGGAATGGGAGGCCGATCATCACGCCGCTGCCGGTCTGGTAGCCTGTTTTCCTGAGTGCCTCAACTGCCCGTATGCGGCGGGCATAGCTGTGCTTCTCATCAGCGGGGTGCAGCCGCTTGTAGAGCTTTTCGGAGGATGTCTCGATGCGGAGCAGGTAGCGCTCGGCTCCGCTCTCGAACCAGCGACGGTAGGTCTCCTCCGTCTGCTCCCCGCAGGAGAGGGTGATGCCGATCTCACCGCCTGTTATCTTTTGGGCATCACGTACAATTTTGTCGATACCCCGGATAAAAGCGGGAGAGGAGCGCTCCCCCGACTGGATGGCCACCGATCCGAAGCCTTTTTGGTGTGCAAAGCGTATGGCGTCCAGCACCTCCTTGTGCGTCAGCCTGTAGCGGTTCAGCTCCCGGTTGGAGTGGCGGATGCCGCAGTAAAAACAATCTTTTTCGCAGATATTGGAGAGCTCAATCAATCCCCGCAGGTAAACAATGTGACCCAGGTATGCCTGTTTGACTGAGGCAGAGCGCTCAAACAGCTCATCCTCCTCCGTTCCGGTGGATCGGAGGAGTGTGGCCAATCGTTCACGTGACAACTCCATTTGGTCGATGAGCCCACTCATCTCCCTGTCTTGTTCTGTTGTTATGCCTGTTGGTGCCATTATCCTTGATCTGATGCGAACCATTCAGCCTCTGCCTTTCTCATTCCTGCTGCTCCTCAGCATCGCTGTCGCCCGATCGAAGATGCCATTGAGATAGGCCAGCGTCATGCCATAGTTGCTGACCGGGATGCCGGCGCGAATAAAGGGGCGAAGGCGGTTGAGCAATTGCCTGCGGGTGACCATGCAGCCGCCGCACTGGATGACCAGCGCAAATTGACTGATATTGGCGGGCAACGGGGAGAGTCCAGGTACCACTGTAAAATGCAATTTCTTACCGGTGTACCGCTGCAGCAGTTTCGGAATCTTCACCCTGCCGATGTCATCGCAACTGGCGTGGTGGGTACAACTCTCCAACAACAGAATCTGATCACCCTCTTCTAATCGTGAAATATGGTGTGTACCTGCCAGATAAGCTTCAAAGTCACCCCGTTGCCGGGCAAAGAGGATGCTAAAGCTGGTGAGGGGGATCTCCTCCGGCAGCAAACGGGCTACCTCCCCGAACAGCTGACTGTCCGTGATGGCCAGGGCAGGTGTGATCCCTCTGCTGAGAAAGGCAGGCAGCTCCGTTTCCTTCAACACCACGGTGATGCAGTTGTGGTCCAGCGCGTCGCGGATCGCCTGGTTTTGGGGCAGGATCAGTCGTCCCTCCGGTGCCTCGCTGTCGATGGGGGTGATCATGAGCAGGAGCTCCTGTGGTTTGACCAGGTCGCCTAACAGAGAGGTTTGACGAAGTGCCGTTTCGGGAATGATTCGTTTCAACGCCTCCACCAGCTCCTCTCTGTGTGAGTCATCGCCGGCATGCAGATCGATGATCTCCGCTGAGGAGTATTGGCGGATCACGGTTTGGGTGATGGCGGCAATCTTGGCGATATCATTCTTGGTGTGGAGGATCAGATAGGGCAGATCCATCTCCCTGAACAGACCAATCAGTTGTACCTCATATTCCCCGAACTGGTTCCCGGCAATCAGCAGCAGGGCACAGTCCACCGTGCTGATCACCTCCTGCGACCGGCGGATGCGTTGTGTACCGAGCTCTCCCAGGTCGTCAATGCCGGCAGTGTCGACCAGCATCACCGGTCCGATGCCCGGTATCTCGAGCGATTTCTTCACCGGGTCGGTAGTGGTACCGGGTAGCGGTGATACGATGGATATCTCCTGCCCTGTGAGCCAGTTGATCAGGGTGCTCTTACCTGTGTTTCTCCGTCCGAATATACCGATATGGAGACTGTTGACACTCATTGTATAACGTTGATTGGTTGTTCAGTTGTTATGTTTGCAGGTTGATCAGTTTGATGTGCTTGCTCCAAAGTTTATCGATTACAGCTTGTCACCTGCAGCTAAAAATACAAATCCCTTTTCCCCTGTTTGATCATTTCAATTCTTTCACGCACTTCGCCGGCAACCTTTGCGTTCAGTTGAGGCATGTTACGCTCAATCGCCTCCCATCCCTTTTGGGCCGTCCCGGAAGGGGCATAGTCCACCAGGTACTCAGCCAGCGTGAGCATCGCATTGGGGGTGCAGAAACGCTTGATGAAGCCGGGTACCGAGAACTCCATGAAGTGCTGGCCGGTACGCCCCAGACGGTAGCAGGCGGTGCAGAAGGAGGGCAGCATATCCTGTGCCAGCAACTCCTCAATGACCTCGTTCAGGGAGCGGTCGTCGTGGATCAGGAACTGCCCCCTGTTGAGGTCATGTTGAGGCTCTTTGCCGCTATAACCACCCAACTCAATGCGGGTACCGCCGTCGATCTGTGAGACCCCGAACTGCAGCAGCTCGTTGCGCAGTGCCGCCGGCTCACGGGCGGTGAGGATCATGCCGGTGTAGGGCACTGCCAGCCGGAGGATGGCCACCAGCCGTGAAAAATCGCTGTCCGGCACAAAATAGCGCTCCCCCAGGTGTAGCATCGAGGCATCCTTGATCCGTGGGAAGGAGATGGTGTGCGGCCCCACGTTGTAGCAGGCCTCCAGATGGTTCGTGTGGCGCACCAGCGCCATCACCTCGAATCGCCAGTCATAGAGTCCGAAGAGCGCCCCGATTCCCACATCGTCCAGTCCTGCCTCCTGTGCCCTGTCGAGCGCCGTGAGGCGGTTGTTGTAGTCCGTTTTCTTCCCCCGCAGGTGGTACTGCCGGTACGCCTCCGGGTGGTAGGTCTCCTGGAAGATCTGGTAGGTGCCGATGCCTGCCTCCTTCACGGTGCGAAACCCTTCAATGGTGAGCGGTGCGGCATTGATGTTGACGCGTCGAATCTCGCCGTTGCCCTTCTTTACACGGTAGGCGGCACGCACCGTCGCGGCGATGAAAGCAGGGTCATATTCTGTGTGTTCACCATATACCAGGATCAGTCTTTTCTGCCCGTTATCCTCCAGCACTTCGATCTCTTTCTTCAGCTCTTCACCGGTCAGTGTCTTGCGCACCTGTGACTTGTTGGAAGCGCGGAAGCCACAATAGGTGCATTCGTTCGAGCATTTGTTGCCCACATAGAGGGGTGCGAAGAGCACCACGCGGTTACCGTAAATCTTTCGTTTCAACTCCCTGGCACCCTCTTTGATTCGCTTTATCTGCTCTGGGGCAGCAGCATTGATGAGGATGGCTACCTCCTGCAGGGTGAGGCGCTGCTTGTCGAGTGAGCGGGCGATTACCCGCTCCACCTCAAGGTCGGTTGAAGCAGGCCGGTTGAGTAGCTCCCATATCTCTTCAGGGTCGATGAAGGGCTTCATCGGTTCGTCAGCTATGCAGTATGATTCAGGTCTGAAATGCATGTGATTGCCTGTGTTGGTTGGTCAGACAAAGATAATCATTTATTCCTATTTTTTAAGCCGTTCACTGCGATGCTTTTTGAAAATTATGTACCTTTGTACTGAAAAAGCATTTTATTCAATAAATGACCTCTTTAGGGGTTATTCTGCCGGCAAAAAGAACCATTTCATGACAAAAGTCAATTTCATGGGTTTGGGAGTAGCCCTGATTACTCCTTTTAACGATGACGGATCCGTCGATTGGGGAGCACTCTCCGGAATGATTGAATATCAGGTGTCAAATGGTACCAATTATATCGTGGCGCTGGGCACCACAGCAGAGACACCCACTCTTTCGAAACAGGAGAAAGGAGCGGTGGTGCGTTTTATTGTGGAGAAAGTGAATGGCCGTATTCCCGTTGTGATGGGGATGGGAGGAAATAACACTGCGGAGCTGGTGAAAGAGCTTCAGTCCGCCGATTTCACGGGAATCAGCGCCGTCTTATCTGTTACGCCCTATTATAACAAACCGACCCAGGAAGGACTTTTTCAGCATTATTGTGCACTGTCTCAGGCATCACCGCTGCCCATCATCCTCTACAATGTGCCGGGACGTACCGGCGTCAACATGACAGCCGAAACAACGCTGCGCATCGCACGCCACTGCAGCAATGTGATCGCCGTGAAGGAGGCATCGGGCAATCTGGATCAGATAAAGGCTATTATCGACGGAGCTCCGGAGGGTTTTCATGTCATATCCGGTGACGATGCATTTACCACCGCCGTGATTGAAAGAGGAGGGATCGGCGTGATCTCAGTAGTTGGAAATGCTTTTCCCAAAGAGATGTCCCGGCTGGTACACAGTGCCCTCGAAGGAGATGCCGTGAATGCCCGGAATAAAATGGAGCAGGATTTCAGCCGGCTTTTTCAGCTGATCTTCGTGGAGGGAAATCCGGCAGGAATCAAATGCATCCTTCATCTCAAAGGAATGGTGAAAAATAAACTTCGTCTGCCGCTGGTTCCCGTAAGTGAAAATACACTTCAGGAGATAAAAAAAGAACTTTCCAGATTCTGTTGAGTAATAACTTTTCACGCTTTCGGGGCGCTACGGCATTTTTGTTCTTAATTTTTCAGGGTTTTGCCGACAGTCCCAAATAGTTATAATAACAATTACCTGTTTCTCTTCATCGATACGATAAACAAGTTTGAAAAGTCGTCTTATAACAAGAGATCTGTAGCTTTGCTTGAATTCTTTAGAAGTTATAAATCATCTCTAATGACCTTGTAGCCTCCGACGACCAGATTATTCTCATCTTTTATATTTTTCAAACACTTCTTCCGTCGAAAAGAAAATACCGTTTTGATAGTCTATTTCCGCTTTCTTTACCGAAGCTTTCAATTCTGCTTCTGTCCGCGGAATATTCAAAATGGCATCTGTTTGCTTTAAAGCGTGATAGAATGCTATTTGTTCTTTTATAATATCTTCATCCTTTTCGTTCAGGAATTCTTTTATAAATTCCAGTTTTGCAGTATTTAATTTTGTTGATGTCATAGCTTTTCAATTAAAGTTGTAATTCTCTATAAGTTCCTCTCCTGGATTTCGTTCTGTAATTATTATCAGGATACTGTTTTTACTTTGTAAAGATATTACTTTTTTTGTACTTTTGTATTTACAGACTAAAATATAAAGTCATTAGGGACCTAAGTGAGCAGAATATTCACTCAAAAATTTGCATGACTAAATATTCAAAACGTATGAAACGAATTGTATATCTAATCATAACTGTTATGATAACCACAAGTTGTACAGAAAAAAAGACAGCACAGACGGCAGATCGTCTCGATCTTGCCAATCTCGATACCACCATTGCTCCCGGTGAAAGTTTCTATCAATATGCCACGGGAGGATGGCAGCAAGCCAATCCCATCCCCGACGAATATGCCCGTTATGGTTCTTTCGACAAGCTGCGCGAAGAGAATCAAAAGCAGATCCAATCGCTGATTGAAGCACTCGGTAAAGAGGAACACCCTATGGGGTCGAACGCGCAGAAAGTGGGCGATCTATACCGGATGGCGATCGACAGTGTCCGCCTCAATGAGCAGGCAGCCACACCCATCAGGGCACAACTGGAGACGATTGCGGCCGCAAAAGATAAGCAGGATGTGATCCGCCTCATGGCGCAAATCAGTCGCTATGCCGGCAATCCATTCTTTGGTTTCGCCGTGGGACCGGACGACAAGAACAGCTCAATGAACATCGTGCACCTCTACCAGTCGGGCATCGGCATGGGCGACCGTGATTACTACCTGCTGGATGATGATCACTCCAGGTCGCTGCGCGAGGCCTATATCCGGCTGATGGAGAAACAGTTCCAAAACGCGGGATACGATAAGGATCAGGCAGAGCAGGCAGCATTGAACGTGATGCAAATTGAGACAGCACTGGCTGAGGCACACATCACCCGTGAGATGCGTCGCATTCCGGAGCTTAACTACCACAAGATGCGGGTCGTTGAACTACCCACTGCGGTGGCCCCGTTTGATTGGGAGCTTTACTTCACCGAGGTGGGGGCTCCGGGGCTGGACAGCCTGAATGTGTCGCATCCGGCACCAATAAAAGCTGCCATAGAGGTTATTGAGCGGGAGCCGGTGGAACGATTGCAGGATTACCTGAGCTGGAAAGTGATCAACTCGGCGGCGAGGTATCTGAGCGATGCTTTCGTGGAAGCCAACTTTGAGTTTTACGGGAAAGCGCTCAGCGGTAGCAAAGAGCTGCAACCACGCTGGCGCAGGGCAATAGATGCCGTAAACGGCGCCATGGGAGAAGCCGTGGGACAACTCTATGTGGAAAAATATTTCCCGGCCCAGGCCAAAGAGCGGATGCTGAAACTGGTGGACAATCTGAAAACTGCTTTGGGTGAGCGGATAAACCAACTTGATTGGATGAGCGACGAGACAAAAAGCAAAGCACAGGAAAAACTCGGCACTTTTATCGTGAAGATCGGGTATCCCGATAAGTGGAAAGATTATTCTTCTCTCGAGATCAAGGGAGACGCTTACTGGCAGAACATGATGCGTGCGTCAGAATTTGAATACGCAGAGATGCTCCGTGAGCTGGGGCAGCCGGTGGATAAGACCAAGTGGTTCATGTCGCCGCAGACGGTGAATGCCTACTACAACCCCTCCTCCAACGAGATCTGCTTCCCGGCCGGCATCCTGCAGCCTCCTTTCTTTTACATGAACGGCGACGATGCAATCAACTACGGAGGCATCGGTGTGGTGATCGGCCACGAGATGACCCATGGCTTCGACGACCAGGGACGCAAGTACGACAAGGAGGGCAACCTTAGCGATTGGTGGACAGCCGATGATGCGGCCCGCTTTGAAGCACGTACCAGGGTGCTGGTGGATCATTTTAACGGGATCAGCGTGTTGGACACCGTTCGTGCCAATGGCTCCTTTACCCTGGGTGAGAACATCGCGGACCAGGGTGGATTGCAGGTCTCCTACCATGCTTTCATGAAGACCGATCAGGCAAAGGGCGGTGAGGCAATAGATGGTTTCACCCCGGCACAACGCTTCTTCCTGAGCTATGCCCTTCTCTGGGCTGGCAATGTGCGGGATGCGGAGATCCTGCGCCTGACCAAGGTGGATCCCCACTCGCTGGGCAGATGGCGCGTCGACGGTGCACTGCCCCACGTGGATGCATGGTACGAAGCGTTTCACATCACCTCATCCGATCCGCTCTGGCTGCCTAAAGAGAAACGGGCTGCCATCTGGTAAACAAACATCACATCACATCAACGAATCATCACATCAACGAATCAACCGACATGTTTTCAGGAATCGTAGAAGAGGCGGCCACGGTGGTCGCGCTGATCCGGGAGAAGGGCAACCTGCATCTCACGCTTCGCTGCTCATTCACCAATGAGCTGAAGGTAGATCAAAGCATCTCCCATAACGGGGTCTGCCTCACTGTGGTCTCCATAGAGGGTGACACCTACACCGTGACTGCCATCCGGGAGACGCTGGAACGCTCCAACCTGGGACTGCTCGAGGTGGGTAGCAAGGTGAACCTGGAGCGCAGCATGCTGATGAATGGTCGTCTCGACGGTCACATCGTGCAGGGACATGTGGATCAGACCGCTGTCTGCCGCTCAGTGAATGAAGCGGATGGCAGCTGGTACTATACCTTTGCGTATGCTTTCGACAGGGAGATGGCAAAAAAAGGTTATCTGACTGTGGACAAGGGCTCAGTGACCGTGAACGGGGTGAGTCTCACTGTGGTTGAGCCTACGGAGAACAGCTTCAAGGTGGCCATCATCCCCTATACATACGAACAAACCAACTTCCATCAGATCCGGGAGGGGTCGGTGGTGAACCTGGAGTTCGACATCATCGGCAAGTATATCAGTCGTCTCGTCACATTAGGTCTCCACCCGGCATAGCGACCGGTTGAGAAAGAGGAGTAACCTGTTGCGGGTGAGCCGGAATGAATCGTTTATTATCATTAAACTTTAATCTTTTTAACAACAAGAGCCGGGGGTTTTGTTGGTGGCATCGTAAAAATATGTCATCTTTGCACTCTGAAACAGTTTAAAAACCAGCTGCCAGGAGCTGGTTCATATATTGAAACAAATGAATAGCAGGAAAAAAAGGATCTCTGTACTGATCGCTTTTCTAATGATAAACGTTGTCATTTTTGCACAACAAGTGGGCACCAATTCACCTTATAGCCGGTATGGCTACGGGTTGCTCCTGAGCCCGGCCCTGGGTGCCTCTGAAGCGATGGGAGGGATCAGTTACGGCTTGCGCCGCAGTCAGCAGGCGAACCCGGGAAACCCTGCATCCTACTCCGAGCTTGACTCACTTACCTTTATCTTCGATATGGGGGTATCGGGCCATCTGGCTCATATGGATGATGGCACCAACAAGCGTGATTTTTACAATGGCAACCTCGATTATGTGACGATGCAGTTTCCGCTTTTTCATAAGGTGGGTGTCAGCATCGGTCTCTTGCCCTATTCCAAGACAGGATATAACTACGGGGGTGTACGCTCTCTCTCCAACATTCAATATCTGGAGAGCTATCGCGGTACCGGTGGTTTGAGTCAGGTTTACGCCGGGGCAGCCTGGGAGCTGGCAAATAATTTCTCGGCCGGATTCAACCTCTCTTATCTCTTCGGTAGTTTTTCCCACAGCAGCGTGGTGATGCCGGTGACGAGCTCCGCCCTGGTGACAGAGGAGAAGAACAAGTTCCGACTCCTGAACATCAAGTATGACTTTGGTCTGCAATACCGGCATGAACTTGATAAAGGTCGTTCCGTTACGGTGGGAGCTGTTTATACTCCTGCCGTTCACGCGGATGCAGATGTCAATCACACGATACTGCTATATGGCGGTGATCCATATGAAAACCCCTGGCTCTCGCCCTCAGGTGAGATTGCCAATGATACGATCGAAGGAACCAGTTTTCAGTTGCCACACACTTTTGGTCTGGGGTTCACCTACAGCACCGGTCGTTTGCTGATTGGGCTGGATGGTACCTACCAGATGTGGAAGGAGGTGGAGTATCCCGGATTGCTCGATGGTCTCACCACGAACGATCGTTTCAATGACGTGATCCGCATCAACACCGGAATGGAATATGTAATAGATCCGCTGAGTCAGAACTTTTTTCACCGAATTCGCTTCAGGGGCGGGGTGTCATACACCAACGCCTATACCAACTTCTCTGTTGTGGACCCCGAGAGTGGTTTAAGTGCCGGGATGGGCAGTTACAGTGAATATGGGGTGAACGTGGGGTTGGGGTTACCGTTTCGTGACTACATGAGTGGTCATGTCTCCATGCTCAACATCGGCTTTGGCTATTCCAGACAGCAGCCAGATGCCAGTTATATGATCAGCCAGGATATGTTTAAGATTTCATTGAATTTGAATATCAACGAGTTATGGTTCTTCAAACGACAGTTCAACTGATGAACCTGTTCTTTCGTAGAGATGGAATTTTTTGGGCAGATTAAACTTTCCTTTTAACATTTTGTCCAATTCTCAACGATTGGAAGTAGAAACAACATTAAACAAACAAAGCATATGAAAAAATTATTGTTATCAGGATTCGCGGCTCTCCTGCTGGTGGCAGGAGCCAGCGCCCAGGAAGCAGGCTATGATCCGGTGAATGCCCCATTTGGCCACGGAGAAGATAGTATCAGATGCCGGGAGAACCTCAGTCTTATGCAGACAGCTGCCAAGGCAGAAGCGTATGAGAGTGCTTTGAGACCCTGGAATGAGGCCTATGAGAACTGTCCTGCCTCCAGCAAGAATATTTATATTTACGGTCCACGCATCTTCAAAGCTCTTTATGCCGCTGAAACTTCAGAAGCCAGGAAGAAAGAGTATATTGATAAGGTGATGGAGATCTATGACACCCGAATGAAATATTATGGCGATGAAGATGCCCGGGGAACCATCCTGGCATACAAAACCTACGATTATATGGAGCTGATGGGTGACAATACCGATCAGAAGGTGGTTTACGACTGGCTGGGTGAAGCGGTGAATGAGATGAAAGATAAGATGTATCCGCTGGATGCCTATTCCTATTACATGGTTGCTTCACTGAGTCAGTACCTCACTGACAATTCAAAAAAAGATCAGTACATCAGCGACTATTTCAAAGTTGTGGAGTATGTGGATCAGGCCATTGCCAATTACAAGGCAGCCGGCGATCAGTCTAACGCCGATTACCTGGGAATGGTGAAAGAGGGTATCGTGAAAGCGTTTGTGGCCAGTGGTGCCGGTGACTGTAAGACCCTCAATGAATATTATGCCGACAAGGTGGAGCCCAACAAGTCGGACAAGGAGTTCCTGAACGAGATGCTTGATGCGCTTTCATCGGTGGGATGTTCCGAATCGGATCTCTATTTCACTGCATCGGAGTATCTTTATATCCTGGAACCATCTGCCAGTGCTGCACTGGGATTGGCTAACAAGAGCCTGCGTGATAAGGATTACGACACCGCAGTGAAGTATTACAGCGAAGCGGCCAAACTGGAAACCGATAAGAATAAGTCATCGGACTACATGATGCAGCTTGCCGGTATCTTCTCCAACCAGCGTAACTTTGCCCGTGCCCGTTCGGCTGCCTACGAAGCATTGGAGTACAACCCCAATAACGGAGAGGCCTATATCCTGATTGCCCAGCTCTATGCCAGCTCGGCCAACAACATCTTCTCCGAACCGGAAAAGGCGGGACTGGTCTATTGCGCTGCTGTGGACAAGCTGCAAAAAGCCCGTTCGGTCGATCCCAGCGTGGCCGGAAAAGCCAATAGCCTGATCAACCGTTATTCGGCAGGTTATATGGACACCGAGACCGCTTTCATGATGGGTATCAAAGCCGGCGACACGGTCCATATCCCCGGCTGGATCAATGAATCCACTACGGTACGTCTGCGATAATAACTGAATTACATAGGCGAAAAGTGTTGAACAAACAACACAACATACGACTCAAAGAGCACATAACAATCATTGTTGCAATGGTTGTTATGTCGCTTTTTTTCGTTTCCTGTCAAGAGAAAGATGAGAATCTGGTGCCTTTTAGCTACGACCCGGAGCAGGTGCCGACTATGATCACCGATTCCGTCACCACGTTGATCTCCGACTCCGGCATCACCCGTTACAAGCTGGTGGCGGATGAATGGTGGGTGTTCGAGAAGGCTGCCGATCCCTACTGGTATTTTCCCAAGGGCATTTATCTGGAGCGATTTACGCCTGACTTCAGCATCGAAGCGACGGTCAAGGCCGACACAGCCTGGTATTACAGCAAAAAAGATCTCTGGAGGTTGAAAAAGAATGTACATGTGGAGAACATGAAAGGAGAGCTCTTCGACAGTGAAGAGTTGTATTGGGATCAGAAGAACGAAAAGGTTTACTCTGAGAGCTATATTGTCATCAAGCGGGGGGTGACCGAGATCAAGGGTTATGGCTTTGAGTCGAATCAGTCGATGACCGACTATCGCATCTTTCGTCCGCATGACGCTAAGCTTCCTTTCAGCGACCGGCCCGTTACCGATTCGCTCCAGATTCCTGCAGATAGTTCCATGGTGCTCTCTCCGAATAAACCTCAGGAGTTGAACATCAAAGAGGCGAAACCATGACACCCTCTTTGACCATTGTGTGGCTGGTTGTCAGCCTGCTGCTCTCCCTTTTTTTCTCCGGCAGCGAGGTTGTCTATCTCTCTTCCGACAAGCTGAAGTATGTGGTGAACAGTCAGCAGCAGAGCCAATGGCAATACCTCTGCAACATGCTGTTTGGACATCCACGGCAGTTCCTGGCTACACTCGTTGTAGGGAGGGTGATTGCCCTGCTCCTGTTCGTCAGCTTTTCACAGCTGCTGCTGCAACAGCAGACTGACGGTGAGGCGCTTTCTGTTACACAGTTGCTGCTCTTCTATCTCTCCATCATCGTGATCATTTTGCTTATCAACCAGTTCCTGCCACGGCTGCTGTTTCAACGCCATGCCAATTTCTGGATGAGGCTCTTTATGGTGCCTGCTTTCCTCTTCTACATTCTCTTTTATCCACTGGCTCGTTTTTTCATGATATCATCGGAAATCATCTTGCGACTTTTCGGTATCCGCGCTGCCGATTCCAAAGAGAAAAAGTTTGGTCGCAACGAGCTCGACGCATATGTGAAGCAGAGCATTCATGAGCTTGGCAACGAAGAAGATTTGGATTCTGAGGTGAAGATCTTCCGTAACGCGCTCGATTTCTCCGGGCTGAAGATCAAGGATTGCATGGTGCCACGGGCTGAGATTGTGGCCGTGAGCCTTGATACCGATATTGAGACATTGAAAGAGAAATTTATTGAGACAGGGCTCTCCCGAATACTGGTCTTCAAGGAGGATATCGATGATATTGTGGGATACATTCATATCTGGGAGATCTTCAGTCAGCCGGCCGACTGGACGGCAAGTGTGGCATCCATCTCGTGTGTGCCGGAGAGCATGTCTGCCAGGCAGTTGATGAGTGACCTGATGCAACAGCACAAAAGCATTGCCGTGGTGGTGGATGAATTCGGGGGCACCTCCGGCATTGTGACGATGGAGGACCTGGTGGAGGAGATCTTCGGAGAGATTGAGGATGAGTATGATGTGAATTCCAACTTCATCAAACGGGAGGGAGATAACAGCTTTGTTCTCTCCGGGCGGGTGGAGATTGATCATCTCAATGAGATCTATCACCTTGGGCTGCCCGAGTCGGATGCCTACTCCACCGTGGCCGGTTACCTGCTTTACCACACGCAACGATTTCCCAAGACCTATGAAACGGTTGTCATTGGTAAATATACTTTTAAAATACTGAAGGTTACGGCACGAAAAATTGAAGTGGTGCGTTTGCAGGTGAGCGAACCAGTGGCGGGGCGTTGATTTTTTTTTCAATGCCGGTCGCCATTCTTTTCCCGAAAAAACGGTATATCTGCTTTATTTTTACTAACTTCGCACCCTTATTTGAATCAGATTACATTATACCTTTTAAACAGCACTAAAGATTAGTTAAATGGCTACTTTACAGAAGATTAGGAATAGAGGCACGTTGTTGGTCATCGTCATTGGAGTGGCACTGCTTGCTTTTGTTTTAGGAGACCTGCTCACTTCCGGCACCACTCTTTTCGGGAGGGCGCAGGATAAGGCGTTTGTGGTGAACGACGAAGTGATATCAACCAAGGAATATGCCGACAAGATTACCGAGTTCGAGGAGTTTCAGAAGATGGTGAGCGGTCAGAGCTCATTGGATGAGAACACCGTGGCCCAGATTCGCGAAGCGGTTTATCAGCAGATGGTTCGTCGGCGGCTGTTGGAGCATCAGGCCGGCAAGCTTGGGCTGAGTGTGAGCAAGGAAGAGATCAACGACCTGGTTCATGGTGAGTCTATTTCACCAGTGTTGCAGCAACTCCCTTTTTTCGTGGATCCGCAAACGGGTATTTTCAGTCGCGCCGCGCTGATAAACTTCCTCAACACCATTAACATGCCGAGTCCCAATCCGGAAGAACAGGCAATCGTGAACCAGTACAAATCGCTCTGGCTGTTTATTGAAGAGATGGTCCGGACCCAGCGTCTCGAGGAGAAATATATTACGCTCCTGTCAGGTGCGGTGATCACCAACGATGCAGAAGCAAAGAGCAATTTCGAGCATTCACAGCAGAATGCCGATATCACCTATGTGGTACAGAACTATTTCGCCATACCTGATTCGGTGGTGACGGTGAGTGACAAGGAGATCAGGGCATACTACGACAAGCATAAGAAATCATATCGTCTGGAAGCGCCTCTGGTCAAGCTCTCCTACTTCACCAAGCAGGTGTTGCCCAGCGAAGAGGATTATGCAGCGGTAGAGGCTGAGTCGCGCGTCGCTTTCGAGGAGTTGCAGAAGAGCCAGAATCCTGCCAGCGTGGTGTCCGACTACTCGCAGGTTCCCTATCGGGATGTCTTCGTGAGCGAGTCGATGCTGACACCCGATCAGATTGAGTTTGTTCGCACGGCTGCCATCAATGAAATGTATGGTCCCCGGCTTGTAGATGATTCATACCAGATTGTAAAGTTGATCGACAAGCGTGTAGCTCCCGATTCGGTTCATTTCCGGATGATGGCCATTCCCCGCGGGTCGTTGGTGGGACAGGACTCAATCGTAACCCGTTTTACCGACAGTATTTATACCGTTATCCGCGAGGGTCAGTCGTTTGCCGATGTGGCCAACAGCCTTAATCCCAGCTCGAACGGTGGTGATGTGGGGTGGGCCAGGGAGATTGATCTGGCATCTTTTGGCTCGGAGATGGTAGAGGCTGTGTTCAACTCGCCCGAGGGTGAGCTGGTGAAGCTCTCCCTGCCGGGACAAGAGGTGATTATTCAGATTGAGGAGAGAACCCGCCCGGTGAACAAGTATAAGGTGGCTATCATCGACATGCCGGTGATCCCCAGTGAGAAGACCTCCAACAACATTGACAATGAGCTGAACCAGTTTGTCTCTACTCCCGATGTGGGTACCCGGTTTAGCGAGTTGGCATCGGAAAAAGGTTACATGGTGATGCCCAACATCACTGTTTCAGCAAACGAATTCACCTTGGCGCAGATCCCCGGTTCGCGTCAGGTAATCACCTGGGCCGCGAATGAGAAGAAGCCGGGCAGCGTGAAGAAGTTCGACCTCACCAACCTGCGAGTTGTTGCCCGTGTGGATCAGGTGATCCCGGCCGGTACAGCACCACTCTCAGAGGTCTCTTCCGGCATCAGGTCGCAGCTGTTGAATGAGAAAAAGGCTCAGAAGATCATTGCCGATCTGAAAGCTCAAAACCTCACCACGATCGATGCCTATGCCGAAGCAATGAGCAGCCGCACCGATACGGTCCGGTTTGTGAACTTCAATACACAGAATATCACGGGCCTGGGGTATGAACCGGTGATGAATGCGGTTGCAGCCTATGCCCCGCTCAACAGCGTGGTGGGACCATTTAAAGGCAACAATGGCGTCTATGTGTCGCAAGTGACCGAACGCACCCAGGGGAACGAGAGCTATGATGCCGATGCACAGAAGCGTAGCATGATGAATGAGAAAGCTTATCGTCTGCAGATGCAATCCATCGAAGTGTTAAAAGATAAACTGGGCGTGGAAGATAACCGGTACCGGTTCTTCTGATCTCATCATCCTGGCAAGTCATATAAAAGGGCTGACCCGCGCGGGTCAGCCCTTTTATATTGAGAGGTGGTCAGTGGGGTTACTGCACCACGATGCGTCCCTTTTGTTCCAGCTGCAATGTTTTGCTGGGCTGGTCACATACTTCCGTAGGGCCGAAGTACTGGATGGGACCGGGATACACATAATCGGTCTCGATGGCCCACTTTTCACGATGATCTTCGAAGTAGCTGAAAGGGGCTCCTTCCAGCTCCACCAGTGCTTTCTGGATCACCGGTTTCAATTCGCCGTGGCGGCGTTCCATGTTCATCATCATGGTGATGGGAATCCCGCCGGCAATCCATTCGGCGGCGGCACCCGTCGTGTTGCGTACCGAGGCCATGTAGCCCGTCTTTCCTGCTGCAATAAGCATGGAAGCGGTATAACCGAGCGAATAGCAGTAGTCCGCATCATAGTTCGACGGAGCTGCGCATCGTCCTTCGTACCCGAAGAAATGGGTGATGGTGGCAAACTTACCGTTGTATTTCCCCTCTTTACTCCACTCATCGAGCCGTTTCTTCACCATCTCAGCCAGCAGCTTCTCGGTCTCGATGAGCGACACCTGTACGTTGCCGTGCGGGTCGCGGTCGAGGGTGAGCTGTCGGGCCACCGTTTCGGGCAGGCTTGCGTAGATCTCAGCATTTTCGGGCGACAGCTTGCTGATGATGTAATCCCGTTTACCGGAGCGGCGTACCAGGTCGAACTCCTCCTGATTGTGCGCCAAAAAATCGTTCAGCTCGTTGATCAGTTTCTTCATGGCGGGGATGAACTCGATCAACCCTTCGGGAATGATCACGGTCCCGAAATTCAATCCTTTCTCCGCCCGTTTCGCGATCACGCCGGCTATCTGATCGATGATATGGTCGAGCGACCATTCCTTTGCTTCCACCTCTTCCGAGACGATGCAGATGTTGGGATGAGTCTGCAGCGCACATTCCAGCGCGATGTGAGAGGCGGAGCGACCCATCACCTTGATGAAGTGCCAGTACTTGCGTGCCGAGTTACAGTCACGCTGTATGTTGCCGATCAGTTCGGAGTAAACCTTGCAGGCGGTATCGAAGCCGAAGGAGGTCTCAATCTGTTCATTTTTAAGGTCTCCGTCGATGGTTTTGGGACATCCGATCACCTGTACGCCGGCATTGATGGAGGCATAATATTCGGCCAGCACACAGGCGTTGGTGTTGGAGTCGTCGCCGCCGATAATCACCAGTGCTTTGATATCCAGCTCTTTGAGGATCTCCAGTCCCTTGTCGAACTGCTCTTTGGTCTCCAGCTTGGTGCGTCCGGAGCCGATGATGTCGAAACCGCCGGTATTGCGATACTCATCGATGATCGCTTCCGTCAGCTCCTTGTACTGGTGGTCTATCAGGCCGCCCGGGCCGAGAATAAATCCGTACAGTTTGCTGTCGCGATGCAGACGTTTGATGCCATCGAAGATGCCGGCAATCACATTGTGCCCGCCGGGGGCCTGACCGCCTGAGAGGATCACTCCCACGTTGCAGGGTGTGTCGCTGCCGGGCTTACCCTCACTGCCGGTAAAGGTTACGATCGGCATCCCGTAGGTGATGGGAAACAGTTTTTTGATCTCCTCCTGGTCGCGTACCGACTGAGTGGCGGCACCCTCCTTGATTTTCACGTTGCCCTTTAGTCCTTCGGGCATCTTGGGCTTATAGGTAGCCCTTGCAATTTGTAAAGCGCTTTTTGTCATTGGGATGATTTTTATATGGAGAATGATTTGAAGCATCAAAAATAGCATTTTTTCCTCAAACGGGGAAATGCAGCATCCGTTTAATCGTTTCACAATCTTTTGCAGTTGCATTTTTCTCCTCATATGGAATGATCCTTCTTTTATAAAAAATAGTTGGTTTAGACGAACAATTTCGCCATCTTTATCATTTATATCAATATTCTCACAGCAACATGGATCGATGAATACAAAAAATGAACTAGGTAACATGGATATTGAAGCCCTTGAGGGTTTGTATCAGCAATACAAGGAGTCGCCTGAGAACGTGGATGAAAGTTTTCGCTTTTTCTTTCAGGGATTCGATTTGGCCAACACCCGTTATCCCGTAAAACCGACGGAAGTGAGTGGACAGAACGGGCATTTTACCAAGGAGATCGCCGTGATACGGCTGATCAACGGATACCGGCGGCGTGGACATCTCTTCACCAAGACCAATCCAGTGCGCACCCGTCGCAGTTACACACCCACGCTGGCCATTGAAAATTTCGATCTTTCGGAGGGTGACCTCGACACCGTGTTTGAGGCGGGGATAGAGGTTGGCCTGGGCAGGACCACCCTGCGTAACATCATCTCTCATCTGGAGGAGACCTACTGCAAGTCGATCGGCGTGGAGTACCGTTATATGACCAAGCCGGAGATAGTGCAGTGGCTGCAGGTGAAGATGGAGAGCAGCCGCAACCGTGAGACCTTTTCGAAAGAGGCGAAGCTGCGGATTCTGGATCGGTTGATCGAGGCTTCCGGTTTCGAGAATTACCTGCATAAGAAGTTTGTAGGTCAGAAACGGTTCTCGCTGGAGGGTTCAGAGTCGATCATCCCCGCGCTGGACACGATGATCTCGCATGCGGGTGCCTACGACGTGAACGAGATGGTATTGGGCATGGCTCACCGCGGTCGGCTCAACGTGCTGACCAACATCATGAAGAAACCTTACTCAGAGGTGTTTCGCGAGTTCAATGCACAGAATTACGACGAGGAGATCAAGTATGGGGATGTGAAGTACCACCTGGGCTACAACAACACCTTCGACTATGAAGGTCGTACCATCTCCATCAGCCTGGCACCCAACCCGTCGCATCTGGAGGCGGTGGGACCGGTTGTACAGGGGATTGCACGGGCTAAGCTGGAGAATGAGCATGACTTCACCGACGATGCGGTGCTTCCCATCCTGGTGCATGGCGATGCCGCCATTGCCGGTCAGGGCGTGGTCTATGAGACCATTCAGTTCTCCAAGCTGAATGGCTACAAGACCGGCGGCACCATCCATATTGTGATCAACAACCAGGTGGGTTTCACCACCAGCTACCTGCAGGGGCGTTCCAGTACCTACTGTACCGATGTGGCCAAGGTGACCCAGTCGCCAGTGTTCCACGTGAATGGCGACGACATCGAGGCGATGGTTTATGTGGCTAAGCTGGCATTGGAGTTCCGGCAGATGTTCAACATTGACGTCTTCATCGACCTGCTCTCTTACCGCAAGTATGGTCATAACGAGGGAGATGAGCCCCGTTTCACGCAACCGGAGCTGTATGACATCATCGCGAAGCACAAGAATCCACGCGATATCTATGCCGAGAAGCTGATCGGCGAGGGGGTGATCACCCGCCAGGCGTTTGAGGAGCGTGTGGAAGCTTTTCAACAGCAGTTGGAGGAGGCCTATGAAGTCTCTCTTTCCACCAGCCAGCTCAACCTGCAACCTTTTTTCGCTGAGAAATACAAGGATATCCGCTTCCCTGAAGCGGCCGATTTTGAGACTCCTGCAGAGACCCGTATCCCGAAAGAGCTGTTCCTGCAGCTGGCAGAACGGATCACCACCCTGCCCAGGGAGATGAAGTTTTTTAACAAGACGGTACGTCTCTTTGCCCAGCGTGCAGCCATGATCAGCGAGGACTCTTACGATTGGGCCATGGGTGAGCTGATGGCTTATGCCTCGCTGGCATGGGAGAAACATGCGGTACGGCTGAGCGGACAGGATTCCGAGCGGGGTACTTTTTCGCATCGTCATGCGGAGATCATCACCGAGGATGGGAAAGACAAATATTTTCCTTTGAAGAACCTGGGCGGGGAACAGGCCGCTGTGCGTGTCTATAACTCTCCTCTCAACGAATATGGTATCCTGGGGTTTGAATATGGCTACTCGCTGGCGCACCCTGAGGGACTCACCATCTGGGAGGCACAGTTTGGCGATTTTTACAACGTGGGACAGGTGGTGGTTGACCAGTACATTGCTGCTGCACAGGAGAAGTGGGGCATCAAGTCGGGACTGGTGATGCTGCTGCCTCATGGTTACGAGGGTCAGGGTGCTGACCATTCGAGCGGTCGTATAGAGCGGTTCCTGACTCTTTGTGCCAATCTGAACCTGCAGGTGGTGAACTGTACCACACCTGCCAACTTCTTCCACGTGCTGCGTCGGCAGCTGCACCGGGATATCCGGGTGCCGCTGATCGTTTTCACACCCAAGAGCCTGCTGCGTCATCCGGAGTGCACCTCCTCTCTTGCCGAGTTTACCGAGGGTGCTTTCCGGGAGGTGATAGGAGAGACTGCAATAAGCAACCCATCGAAGGTCAAGCGATTGCTGTTATGCAGCGGTAAGATCTACTATGAGCTGGAGGCGGCACGCCGGGAAGCGGGGAATGATGCCTTGTCGATCATCCGTATTGAACAGCTCTATCCTTTCCCGGCGAAGCAACTGCATGAGCTGACAGCGCAATACCCGGCAGATGTTGAACGGGTGTGGGTGCAGGAGGAGCCACTCAATATGGGTGCTGCCGCTTTTGTGAAGCAACAGTTGGGCGACTGCCATCTGCGACTCATCGGTCGTCCGGCCAGTGGCGTTACGGCTGAGGGGCTGACGGCTCAGCACAAGATCAACCAGGCTGCGATCATCCAACAGGCGATCGACCTTACAACCCACTGATGCAGCTCGTTCACTGAATCAATTTCATTCAATCATTCTCAATCTAAAAATAATGGCACAAGTAGAGATCAGAATACCGAGTCCCGGAGAATCGATCACCCATGTAGAGCTGACGCGATGGCTGGTGGCTGACGGGTCGGTAATAAGGAAAAACAGCGAGATCGCTGAACTGGAGTCAGAGAAGGCCACATTGATGTTGGTTGCCGATGAATCAGGCAAGATCACTTTCAATGTTCCCGAGGGGGAGATGCTGGAGGTGGGTGCGGTGGCTTGTGTGATCGACACCTCTGTTCAACCGGAGGAGATAACCAAAGAGCCGGAACATGAACTTCCGGCAGCGGCTGGTGATACACCTGCAGAAAAAGCAGAGGAGGCGGCTCCTGAACCGGCGAAAGCGGAAAAAGCCGCGGGGGAAATGCCGGCTGTTGCATCCGTTGGTTCGGGTTATGACCAGGTAAAGGTGACGCCCTTGGCTGCGAGGATGATGGAGGAGAACGGCCTCTCGGTAGAGGATGTGATTCAGGGACTCCGACGTCTCAGGGGAGAGGATGTGGAGGCGGTGAGGGCCTCGGGTGCTTTAGGCGGTCCTTCGGGTTTGCGGCAGCCTGCCAGCAGGGAGAGCCGCAGTGAGCGGATGAGCTCGCTGCGCAGGAAGCTGAGTGAGCGGCTGGTGTCGGTGAAGAATGAGACCGCCATGCTGACTACGTTCAACGAGGTGGATATGAAGCCGATCATGGATCTGCGCAAGAGACATCAATCCGCGTTCGTGGAAAAACACGGGATAAAGCTGGGCATCATGTCTTTCTTCATGAAAGCCTGTTCCGTAGCATTAAAGGAGTTTCCCAATGTGAATGCCATGCTGGATGGGGAGAACCTGGTGACGTATGATTATGCCGATATTTCCGTAGCCGTGAGCACACCCAAAGGGTTGATGGTGCCGGTGATCCGTAATGTGGAGAGCCTCACCCTGGCGGAGATTGAAAAAGCCATCGCCGATATGGCCGGGAAAGCCCGGATGGGGAAGCTGTCCATTCCGGAGATGACCGGTGGCACATTCACGATCACCAATGGCGGCATTTTCGGTTCAATGATGTCTACCCCGTTGATCAATCCGCCTCAGTCGGCTATTCTCGGCATGCATAATATCCTGGATCGTCCTGTAGCGATGGATGGTCAGGTAGTGATCCGGCCGATGATGTATGTGGCGTTGTCGTACGACCATCGGGTGATCGACGGCAAGGATTCTGTCGGTTTCCTGGTACGGGTGAAGCGATTGCTGGAGAGCCCGCTGGAGATGCTTTTCAGTGGCAGCAGCGGAGAGAAAGCGCTGTTGGATCTTTGATCCACCGGCGCTTATAGGTTATCCTGATCTACCCACGATGGTGAATCGGGCAAACTTGAGCAGCAGTTGCTTTTTGCCAGCCGATTCAAAATCGACGAAAGCACGGCGGTCGCTGCCACCCATCTCGATGGCGGTGACCACCCCGCGTCCAAACCGTTCGTGCTCGATGATATCCCCTTCCTGCAGCTCTTTTGCCTCTTTCGAGAGCGGGATGGATGAGTGTGTTTGTTGCAGGGGTACCGCCTTTTTTGGGGGGGTGATGGTCCGTTCTTTTTCCAGTCGGTCTTCCCGCATCGATCCCCAGAAATCGTCCGTTTCCGCGTTTTGGGGTTGGTCGGCAGCGGTCTGCCGGTCCATGTTGAGGTAGGTAGGATCGATATCTTTCAGGAAGCGGCTCTCCCGGGCAGGATTGATCTGGCCGTTACGAAAGCGGCTTTTGGCATAGGTGATCGTGCAGGACTCCCTGGCTCGCGTGAGGGCCACATAAAAGAGACGTCGTTCCTCCTCCAGTCCCCTCATCTCGTAGCGAGCCATTGAGGAGGGGAAGAGCTCCTCTTCCATCCCCACCACGAAGACATGTCTGAACTCGAGCCCCTTGGCAGAGTGAACCGTCATCAATGTCACTTTCTCATTTTCCGCCTCGCTATCGGTATCCTGATCGGTGAGCAGTGAGACCTCCGAGAGGAAGTCAACCAGGCGGTTGTTCTCCTCTCCCTGTTCCTGTCGTGTAGAGACAAACTCGCTCATGGCGTTGAGCAGTTCCTGTATGTTCTGGGTGCGGCTCATCCCCTCCGGGGTCATATCCTCGTAGGCTTCGGCAGCGATGCCACTCTTGCGGATCACCTCCTGAGCCAGTTCAAAGGCGTTGAGGCTCTCGTTTTTTTCGATGAAGCTGCTGATAAGGGTGTGGAACGCTTCAATCTTTCTTGCCGTGCCGGCGTTCACATCGAGCGAATAGGTTGCAGGTGCGGCCACCACCTGCCAGAGGCTGACCTGTTGTAGCTGTGCCGCATGGGTGATCTTGCCTACCGTCACATCGCCTATTCCCCGTGAGGGGTAGTTGATGATGCGGCGGAAAGCCTCCTCGTCGTTCGGGTTGACGATCATACGGAAGTAGCTGATCACATCCTTAATTTCCTTTCGCTGATAGAATGATAGTCCCCCGTAAATACGGTAGGGGATGTTGTTCTTGCGCAGCGCCTCCTCGAAGATGCGCGACTGGGCGTTGGTGCGGTAGAGGATGGCGAAATCGCTGTAGGGTGAATGCTTCTCCATTCGCATCCGGCTGATCTTGTTGGCGACGATCAATCCCTCTTCAAAGTCGGAGAAGGCGCTCTTCACCTCAATCTTCTCCCCCACGTCGTTGGTAGAAAAAATCTCCTTAAAGATCTGTTCGCTATTCTTTTTGATGAGGCTGTTGGCCGCGTTCACGATGTTCTGCGTGGAGCGGTAGTTCTGCTCCAGCTTGAAGACCCGTGTCTCGGGATAGTTGGTTTTGAAATTCAGGATGTTGTCGATGTTAGCACCCCGAAAGGAGTAGATGCTCTGGGCATCATCGCCCACCACGCATACGCGGTGATGCTTCTCGGCCAGCTGCATCACGATGAGGTGCTGGGCAAAGTTGGTATCCTGGTACTCATCCACCAGGATGAACTGAAACTGGTTGCGGTAACGTTCCAGTATCTCGGCATGGTCGCGGAAGAGGATGTTGGTATAGAGCAGCAGGTCGTCGAAGTCCATGCTGTTGGCAGCCCGCAGCCGCTGCTGGTAGCGGCTGTAGATCTCGCTGATGGCCGGTCGGTGTGCCTGCCGGTCGTAGTCGAGGATCTCGCTGTTTGAAGCATACATGGATGGGGTGATCAGGCTGTTCTTCGCCTTGGAGATCTGGTTGTGTACTCCACCCGGCTTGTACTGTTTGTCGTTGAGCTCCAACTCGCGGATGATCAGCTTGATCAGGTTCCTGGAGTCGGTGGCATCGAAGATGGTGAAGTTGGACTGGAAGCCGATCGCTTCAGCCTCGTTGCGGAGGATGCGGGAGAAGATGGAGTGGAAGGTGCCCATCCAGAGGCGGCGGGCCTGTTTCTCGCCCACCAGCTCAGCGATGCGGCTTTTCATCTCCCTTGCCGCCTTGTTGGTGAAGGTAAGAGCCAGCAGGTAGTAGGGTGGGAGACCCTGCTCCAGGAGCCAGGCAATCTTGTAGGTGAGCACGCGTGTCTTCCCCGATCCGGCGCCGGCGATCACCAGCGAGGGTCCGTCGCAGAACTCCACGGCAGCCCGTTGCGCCTCGTTCAGGTTGTCGAGGAACGACGCTGAATTCTTTTCTTCTCTCTTGAAATGCATGGGTACAAAAATACAACTTTTTCGTTAAGCGAAGGCAGAAGTCAAACTTGTTTGAATTAAGCCAGGTCCAAGGGAAGTCTGAGTTTATTGAATTTTTGGGCGTAACACCATAAAAAAACCGCTCTCAACTGAGAGCGGTTCAGTGAGCATTGTTCCTGATATTCTTTACAACGCAGGGCGTAATTCAACAGATAATCCCATTGCAGAGACAATTTTGTAAAAAGTACCAATTGAGGGAACAATTATCCCACGCTCTACACGTGATATATATCCTTTATCTACTCCCACCCTTTCGGCTAACTGTGCTTGAGTGAGACCGGCATTCTTGCGGGCATCCAACAGAATTTGAGCATTGTAATCTTCCCATGCCTCTTGTTCCGCCTTATTTCTTTCAATTGATCCTATTTTTCCAAACTCACGTTCCAGTTCAGCACTCACATCATATAGTTCCATATTTTTCTTTTTTATATTCATTCTTTAATCTTATTGCTTTTTCTATTTCATTTTGCGGAGTTATTTTTGTTTTCTTTTTAAAACCATTAAATAAGACAATTATATCTTTTCCGTCGTAAATGAAGAAAATTCTAAATTCATTATTACTGAAATTTACCCTGAATTCAAAAACAGAATCACGGATATATTTTATATAGTGATGCGGAATCTTGTCCTCCCGGCTGAATAACAACAAAGCCTTCCTTATTTTATTACGCTCTTTATCACTCAACGTTTTCATGAACGTCTCATAATGCTTTCCGTATGCCAGAATTTTTCGCTCCATTTGCAAATATATCAAAAGTTATAATATCATACAACTTTTTCAGCAAAAAAACCGCTCTCAGTTGAGAGCGGTCTTTTGGGCATTTAAAAATGTTGTTCACAAAGCCGGTTACAGTCTCATTATCAGACCAAAGTCTTTTTCATTTCTTTTTTACGAACATCCTGTTTTTCTCATTGCGGGAAGGTGTAGCGTAAACTGAGTGCAAAGCCGCTGAACCAGTAATCGTTGTAATCATTTGTGAAGTTGAACGATGGTTTCCAGTCAAGCGAAGCGGTGAAAGGTGCCTGTGGGAAGATATATTCAATGCCCGCAATCAGGTCTGCACCTATCAGAAAAGCGTTGTCGTATTCATCCTTGTTATGATGTATCCCTCCAATGTGAGCGCCGAGTCCCAAGTACCAGTCCAGATTGGGTGCACCCGGTACCGGTTGCTGGTATTCATACAGACCGGCCAACTGGAAATAACGGGGTGATGCTGATAATATAAATTCTGCGGCGTTTGCCGGTGCGAAGAAGTGCTTCAGTGTCAATCCACTGTCATATCCCAGTCTTACACCAAATGCGGTGTTGTAGTTCTGTGCCTGTAGTGTAGTCGTCAATGCAGTAATCAGGAATCCTGCAAACAATAGTTTTTTTAGTTTCATAAATTATAGTTTTAAGTGAATACTCGTTTTTATTGTAGTTCTTACATGAATACTTGTTTTATTTCAGTTAAAGATCTTTCTGGCTCTGTGTATGAAGTAAACAAACGAGCGGCAGATTTGTTTTGAAAGAGGAGAGAAATGTCTTGTTTACAGTTAGAAGAGGGGAGACGAGTATTGATTTATTAAAGAGAAAAACAGGATAACCCCGGTAGTTTACTTCGCTTGTACTCTCTGGTAACATTTTCGGCAGAGTGGCTGATATTCTTCGGTTTCTCCCAGCATGATCTGTTTATCATTTTTTACCAGCCGGTGTGAATAGCTGGCCAGATTGCCACATTCCACACAGATGGCGTGTACTTTTGTAACATCATCGGCAATGGCGCAGAGCGCGGGTATCGGGCCAAAGGGAATACGTTTGAAATCCATATCGAGTCCGGCCACGATTACGCGCACACCCTGATCGGCCAGTTGCTGGCAGACCTCCACGAGACCGTTGTCAAAAAACTGAGCCTCATCGATACCCACCACCTCCACGCCGGAGGAGAGGAGCAGGATGTTACCGGAATGTTCCACGGGGGTGGAGAGGATGGTGTTACGATCATGCGACACCACTTCCTCCAGCGAATAGCGTGTGTCGATGGATGGTTTGAAGATTTCTACGGTTTGTCTGGCTATTTTAGCACGGCGCAGGCGGCGCAGCAGCTCTTCCGTTTTGCCGGAGAACATGGATCCGCAGATCACCTCGATGCGGCCGGTGCGCAGGGTTTCATTGTGGTTTGTTTCGTTGTACATGCCTGAGGGATAGGGTGCTCCCTGACCTGCTGAAAGCTTTTACTTTCAATCTTCCCGGGAGGCAATTATTTTCCTTTTATAATTTTCTTGATCTCGTTCAGTTTGTTGAGTGCCTCAATGGGTGTCAGGTTATTCACATCGAGATGGATGATCTCGTCGCGAATCTGGCTGAGGAGCGGATCATCGAGTTGAAAAAAGCTCAGCTGATAGCCCTCCCTTTTTTCGATGAAATATTTGATGGGCTTTTTGATGCCATCTTTCCGGTTGGCCGACTCCATGGCGGCGAGGATGGCGTCGGCGCGTTTGGTGATGCTCTGGGGCATCCCGGCCATGCGGGCCACGTGAATCCCGAAGCTGTGTTCGCTTCCTCCCGGCACCAGTTTGCGCAGGAAGATCACCCTGTTGTCGATCTCTTTCACCGCCACGTTGTAGTTTTTGATTCGTTTGAACGATTTCTCCATCTCGTTCAGTTCGTGGTAGTGGGTGGCGAAGAGCGTTTTGGCCCGTGCCCGAGGGTGCTCGTGGATATACTCCACGATCGCCCAGGCGATGGAGATGCCATCGTAGGTGCTGGTACCCCGTCCCAGTTCATCAAAAAGGACCAGACTTCTGTCCGACAGGTTATTGAGGATGTTGGCCGCTTCGTTCATCTCCACCATGAAGGTGGATTCGCCCAGTGAGATGTTGTCGGAGGCGCCCACGCGGGTGAAGATCTTATCTACCAGTCCGATTTTTGCCGCATCTGCCGGTACGAAGCAGCCTATCTGCGCCATGAGCGTGATCAATGCTGTCTGGCGCAGCAGTGCCGACTTTCCAGCCATGTTGGGGCCGGTGATGATCATGATCTGTTGCGTGTCATTATCCAGATACACATCGTTCGCAATAAAAGGCTGATCGGGAGGCAGCTGCCGTTCGATGACCGGATGGCGACCGTTCCTGATGTCGATGACATCGGAATGGTTGATTTCGGGACGGATGTAGTTGTTTTGCCGGGCCACATTGGCAAATGACAGCAGGCAGTCGGCGCGGGCAATAAGAGAGGCATTGACCTGAATGACGGGGATGTACGTCAGCAGGCTCTCCACGAGTGCGTTATAGATCTGGGTTTCAAGTGTGATGATTTTCTCTTCTGCACCCAGTATTTTCTCTTCGTACTCTTTCAGCTCCATGGTGATGTACCGTTCGGCGCTCACCAGGGTCTGCTTCCGTGTCCATTCCGGCGGCACCTTCTCCTTATGGGTATTGCGTACCTCAATATAATAGCCAAACACATTGTTGTAGGCCACTTTCAGCGAGGGAATGCCCGTTTTTTCACTTTCGCGCTGCTGGATCTGCATCAGATAATCTTTGCCCGAGTAGGCGATATTGCGCAGGTCGTCCAACTCCTGGTTCACATTTTCCCGGATGTATCCGCCTTTATTCATCAGGGCAGGCGGCTCGGGGATGATCTCCTTCTCTATGCGGTCGCTGATCTCGGGGCAGGGATTCAGTTTCTCTCCCATCTCCCGCAGGCTGTTATTTTCTGATGCGAGGAATGCTTCCCGGATGGGTTCTATGGCTGTGAGCGCCACCTTCAGTTGTACCACCTCGCGTGGGGTAATCCTGCCGACGGCTGCTTTTGAGATAATCCTTTCCAGGTCGCCGATCAGGGAAAGTTGCTGTTCGAGCAGTCTTTTCAGGTCCGGCTCACGGAAGAAATCCTCCACCACATTCAGCCGCTCCTCGATTGGTTTGCCTTCTTTCAGCGGGAAGACGATCCACCGTCGCAGGAGGCGCGACCCCATGGGTGAGATTGTCTTATCCAGGATATCGAGCAGTGTTCTGCCGCCCTCGTTCATGGTGGCAATAAGCTCCAGGCTGCGTACCGTGAACTTATCGAGCCGCATGAAACGTTCTTCTTCAATGCGTGCCAGCGAGACGATATGGGCTATCTGTTGATGCTGTGTGATATCGAGGTAATGCAGCACCGCTCCCGAGGCGATGATTCCCAGCGGCATGTTTTCCACCCCGAATCCTTTCAGGCTTGCGGTCTGGAAGTGAGCGAGGAGCCTGTCGCGTGCAGCGTCTCCGGTAAAGATCCAGTCCTCCAGCTCCGACAGGAGCCAGTTACTGCCGAAAGCCTCTTCCAGCTTTTTCTTGTTGCCGCGCTCAATCAACAACTCTTTCGGAGAGAAGTTGGCAAGGAGCTTATCGATATCATCCCTGTCACCCTCAGCCGTGAGAAATTCCCCGGTAGAGATATCGAGAAAAGCGATGCCGTACTGATTGTTTTTGGCAATGTGCAAGGCACAGAGAAAATTGTTTTCCTTGTGGTTGAGCACCGTGTCGTTGAATGAAACGCCGGGCGTAACCAGCTCGGTAATGCCTCGTTTTACCAGTTTTTTGGTCAATTTCGGGTCTTCCAGCTGGTCGCAGATAGCCACTCGTTTGCCGGCGCGCACCAGCTTTGGCAGGTAGGTATCGAGTGCGTGATGGGGAAATCCGGCCAGCTCCACGAACTGAGCCGCGCCGTTGGCTCTTCGTGTGAGGGTGATCCCCAAAATTTCGGATGCCTCAACTGCATCATCCGAAAATGTCTCATAAAAATCACCCACGCGAAACAATAAGATGGCATCGGGATGTTTCTTCTTTATCTCGATGTATTGCATCATCATTGGCGTCTCTGCGATCTTTTTTCCCACGGGGGTTTCTCCTCTGTTGTTTTTAAAAAAGCGAAATTACAAAAAAAACAGGAGTATCAAAAAGTGTTTTCAATCCGTGGTATTTCCGGGGAGTTAAACTATCTGACGTATCCATGCAAAATTAAAAAACGATTCCCGTATTTGACAGATAAAATGATAGAAAGATTAAAGATGCGGCACCTCCTCAAAAAGGCATATCTAAAAATTTAGTCGTGTCATTTTTTATCATTTCATCAATTCTTTGGCTGACTTTGTTCCAATTATAATCCCCAATTATTAAATCAATTGGTTCATGCATAATATCAGCATGATAGGTGAGACCACGTAAGGCTCTCATTGCATTAGTATTTGGGTATTTTTTCTGATAGGATTCCAGCATTTCGTTTAAGCTCATTTTTGTAGAGAGGCAAACAATATCTACAAAATCTTTTAATCTTGTTCCATTGTCTGCAATTGCATTTAACTTCATGGCCGCAATATCTTCCAGGCTATAGAGTCTTAATTTCTCTATGGTATGAATGGTTTTTACATTCTCGTATTTATGTGTTATGAAGTCAATTTTGATATCATTGATGAATCCTTTCAGCGTATTATTATCTTGAAAATCTTCTTGAAAATTATATTTCTCCTTTAAATATAGTGATAATGCTGAAGCAGAGAAACTATCCTTCCTGAATAAATCTAAATCAATACTTTTTCTATGACCTAGATACAAGGATAAAGCCGTTCCGCCTACAAGACTGAATTCACTGAGATTGGGATCAGCCATTAATTTTTTTAAGAGCTTAAGTGTTTCTCTCGTAACTGTTTTCGTGTGTAACATGACAGTTCTTCTTTTTTTAATCCAAAAATTTTACAAACAAAATCAATGTCTTTATCGGTTAAAAAAGGAACTTCTCTGATTATTTGCTTAAAATTTTCCAATCCACCGTATAATCTTATCGCGGCGTAAAAATCATTCATCCATCCCCTCTCAATAATGCGTGTTACGACAATATATTTCATTTTGAACCAATCAATTTTTGACGGATCATATTCCCACAAAAGTCTTTTGGATATTGATAAATCTTTCGACTTTTCTTCCCAATTATTAAACATAATACCTGATTTGATTAAGTATGAAAGTGGTGTTCCTTCAGCTGTGCTATCTTCTTATGGCAATTTTTTTTGACGCATATTCAATAACAAATATAACGTTTTTCCAGTTCATAAACAAGAGTTTTACTATAGATTTTTTTTTTCAACTCTTTGACTCCGAGGATCCTTTTTGTATGGTGTCTGTCGTAACGATGTCTATAGCTGAAACCCTCTTTCAAAGAGGTCTCCCGGCCGGATATCGCAATGCAGGGGGTCGTTATCGTATATCGATTCATCGCCCGTAGAGCGTGCTTTCATCACTTCACCATGGAGGTGCAGCACATGGCTGCTTCCGGCCTGTTCATGCAGGTTGTCAATGTTTTGGGTGATGATGTGCACCTCTATTCATAACACCCTAAATAGATCAATAATAATGGTCTATATACATCATTTCAAATGAAATATTTTGCCGAATCATCATGTTTTTCTAATTTCCCATTTGTTTGACAATTTCACATTGATATTCTCGATTTGATGTTAAAGATGAAATAAAATTTTATTTTTGCTTGCAAATTGATTTTGTAAAAATATATCTTTGTGAATTCATCAGTGATTAGAAAGTTTCCGTTGTAAGGTTTCACCTCGATGATGTAAGTTTGTTTTGCTAAATATAAAATACTGCGACATGTGGAGGAGGATGCAACAAAGGATTTAGTCGGTTAGCCGGTATTCAAGCAAGTTGTGAAAATTCTTCCGAGAGAGCAGTTCAACCTTTTGGTGGGGCGATGCGGCAACGATCGCTATGAAAAGTCATTTTTTCGTGATTCGATAAATAAATTTACACCTTTGATAAATTAAAACGTATGAAAGAGAAGGTATGGCTATGGATCGTTTGTCTTTTGACGAGCACCGGGCTTGGTTTAGCCCAAACAATAACTGTCTCGGGAAAAGTGATTTCCGGGGAAGATAACGAACCTGTAATAGGGGCAACAGTATTGGTGAAAGGTACTTCGCTGGGAACAGTAACCGACATTGATGGGCGGTTTTCGATCCCAAATGTTCCTGCCACCGCAAAAAGTTTAAGTGTTTCTTTTGTCGGTATGAAAACAGTTGAGGTGGCAATCAAACCCAATTTAAATATCCTGATGACTTCCGACACCGCCTTGTTGGATGAAGTTATGGTGGTCGCTTACGGAACGGCGAAGAAGAGTAGTTATACGGGATCGGCCTCTTTGGTACGATCCGAAGCCATCAGAGATCTACCGACAACCAGTTTCCAGAATGCTTTGCAAGGAAAGGTAGCCGGTTTGCAGATCACTTCCTCATCGGGTCAGGCTGGTTCTGCACCGAGCATCCGCATTCGTGGTAACGGATCAATGAATGCCAGTAACGAACCGTTATATGTTATTGACGGTGTTCCTGTTGTTTCAGGAAACATCGGACAATTGAGCGATTATACCATCAATTCTACCAATAACGTGATGAACACGTTGAATCCGGAAGATATCGAATCTATCTCTGTATTGAAAGATGCCGCTGCATCTTCATTGTATGGATCGCGTGCTGCTAACGGTGTTATTCTGATTACAACCAAAAGAGGGAAAGAGGGGAAACCTGTGGTTAGTTTGAAAGCTTCCATGGGTTTTACCCCCGATTGGGCAACGGATAACTACGAACCGGCAAGTACACAGGAACAGGTTAATATGCTTTACATGGTTTTTCATGATTATAATACATCCAATGGAAGAACCGAAGAATACGCAAATACAAATGCGATCAGTCGGTTAAATACAAAATTCAACAGGCATGGATATTCATTTAGTACAGAAGGTACCGGGCTTTATGAAAATGTAATCATTTCGGAATATAACAACTCAGGACGAGCAGGAAAATACTTCGATTGGGAAGATGCCTATTTCCGTACAGCGATGTACCAGACATATGATTTGTCGGTAAGTGGTGGTTCAGCTGCTACCTCCTATTACACGTCGCTTTCTTATACCAAAGATGAAGGCCGGTTGAAAGTGAATAACTTCGATCGTGTTTCCGGGCGTGTAAACCTTACTCAAAAAGTAGGAGACGTTTTAGAAACTTCTACAAATGTGAATCTGGCCAGGACCACTAAAGAAGGATATAATGATTCACGCAGTACGGGCTCCAATTACTATATGCAAACCCGTAACCTGTTATGGGGACTTTATTGGCCTACCGATTATGCAACTGGTCAGCCCTGGACCTTGCGTTACGGCAGTTATGCATACAACAATTTATATTATGATGAACAGTGGGAAAATCAGTCGATCAACAACAGGTTGTTCGCTACGGAAACGATCACCCTGCACTTGTTGCCCGGATTCAATGTCCGTTCAATTCTTTCGTATGATAACAATACGGTAAAAGATCATATCTATTACAGTGCCAATCACTATAATGGCTCCTCGCAAGGTGGAACGGTAAGTGAAATGCGGACAGTGTATGAAAAAATAGTATCTTCTACAACTGCCGACTATTCTCTCTCTGTTCAGGATCATACATTTGGGGCATTGGCTGGTTTTGAAGCTGAAAAAAATACGACTGATTATGTACGTGCTACCGGTGATAATTTGCCAACAAGTACGTTGCATACAGTTGCGACTGCCGGAACGCAGTCTTCTACCGCCTATGACTGGGGATATTCTATGGTTTCTTTTCTTTCAAAGTTGGATTATAATTATGCGCAGCGTTACTTCGCTTCGGCCTCGTTCAGGCGAGACGGTTCTTCCCGTTTAAATCCCGAATCGCGTTGGGGTAACTTCTGGTCGGTTGCCGGTTTGTGGAATCTGAAAAGAGAAGAATTCCTTATAGACAATCCGGTAATCAGCGATCTTCGCATACGTGCTTCCTACGGGGTAAATGGAACTCTACCCAGTAGTAACTACGGATATATGAGTTTGATGGGATATACAGCCAAATATATGAGTAATCCCGGAGCAACAATTAACACCGTAGGCAACGATAAACTTTCCTGGGAGACCAGTTATACGTCAAACATTGGCCTTGATTTTGGTTTGTTTGATCAGCGTCTGCGTGGAACAGTCGAATACTTCAATCGCGATTCTAAAGATTTGCTACAGGATGTACCCATCTCTGCCATCACCGGATTTAGTTCCGCGTTGAATAACATCGGGCAGATCAATAACAAAGGAGTTGAAATTGAATTAAATGGAGATATTATCCAGAACCAAAACGGATGGCGTCTCAATGCCGGTATAAACGGAGCATTTATTCAATCAGAAGTAATTAAACTGTATAACGGAGCAGATATCATCTGGGTAGATCCAACAGGTGGCGATAGCCGGTCTCAGTTTATTTATCGCGAAGGCGAATCCACGTTGGCTTTCTATGGTTATGAGTGGGCAGGTGTGGATAAAACCAACGGGAAGAGTGTTTATTACATAAATAATCCGGAAAACGAAGCGAATAAGGATTTGGATTATAACGGACGTGCTGCTACGTACGATTTCAGAAAAGCCAGTTATGTTGTATTAGGCGATGCAATGCCAACTGTAAGCGGAGGCTTCAATACCAATGTTTCTTATAAAGGAATTGATTTGGGTGTGAATTTTCTTTATAAGATAGGGGGAAAGCTGTATGATGGTGCTTATAAAGATGTCGCTGATGATGGTTACTATTGGGAACGTATCCGTGCGAAAAGTTATTACGAGAACATGTGGACCGAAAATAATCCCAATGGAACACAACCTAAAATTGACGGGAATGATCTCACGGATGCGATGCAATACAGCTCACGCCACATACACGATGCCAGCTTCCTTCGTATCAAGAGCTTGTCGCTCGGATTTACACTGCCTAAGAGTATTTTACGCGATGCATTGATCCGTGATGCACGTTTGTTCTTCAATGCAAACAATCTTTGGACGATAGCTAACTATAAAGAAGCAGATCCGGAAGTGAACCAATATGGGACACGAGGATGGGAGACGCCAATCGGTAAAACGTTTGTAGTCGGTGTCGAGTTAAAATTTTAATGAGGAGGATCAGAAAATGAAACATATCATCTATGCAATAGTATTTGTGGTTATCGGTGCATTTTCACTCACGTCGTGTGACGACTTTCTGAACATGCAACCCACGAACTCCGGTAATGCCTCTGGGGCAATAGCTACACCGGCCGATGCAAAAGTAGCCCTTAATGGAATTATGAGTTCCATGACATCATCCAGTTACTATGGGCGAAACTTTTTTATGTACGGAGATGCCAAAGGTGGTGATTTGACGATCTATTCTGCAGGTCGGGGTTTGGACGGTCTTTATTCATTCTCCCACACACCAACGTCGGGGAGCTATTCCGGTTTCTGGACAGTAGGTTATTACTGTATCATGCAGATCAATAACTTACTCGAAAACATCAATAGGCTTCAGGAGGCAGGAACCGCAGGACTCGATTTTTATGAAGGACAGGCGTTGACTTTGCGTGCACTTATCTATTTCGATCTGGTTCGCCTTTACGGATTACCCTACAACTATAACAAAACCTCTTATGGTGTACCTTTGGCTGTTACTACGCTGAATAGCGATGCACAGTTAACGCGTGCCACGGTCGAAGAAAATTATGACCAGATTCTGGAAGATCTGGCAGCCGGTAAAACTTTGTTGGCATCTGATAAATCCGTGCAAAAAGGTTATATTGGATATTATGCGAATCTGGCCATTGAAGCACGAGTAAAGCTTTATATGGAAAATTACGATGGAGCGCTTACTGCCGCAAAAGAGATTATTAACGACAATAAATATCAACTTTATACCCCTTCCGCGTGGGTCAACTCCTGGAGTTCTGAGTTTGGTTCGGAATCTATTTTCGAACTTGGAATTTATCCTACAGAATCAGACCTTGGAACATCTTCATTGGGTTTCTATCTGATGCGTATAGCCCAGGTAACCGGTGCTTCGGGATATTTCTACGCCAGCGATTACTATCTGAATCGTTTGGGTGAAGATCCCGAAGATGTTCGCTGGGGAATAATGGATGAGGATGAATATTGGTATAATACGCAAATATCACGTAAAGGGGCTTGTTACAAATATATGGGCGGATTGATCCGGAGCGACGGGACATTTCCGGGCGATGGGAAGGAAAGTCAAACAGCTGTGAATATTAAAGTTATTCGTCTTTCGGAAATTTACCTTATTGCTGCCGAAGCTGCCTTAAATGCAAGCACACCCGACAAGGAGGCTGCCGCAAGTTATCTGAATGAAATCCGTAAACGTGCTCCGAATCTTCCTCCGGCAACTGCGGCAACGATTACCGATGAGATGATCCTTGATGAGCGCAGTAAAGAGCTTTTTGCCGAAGGTCAACGCTTTTTCGATATGATTCGTAAGAATAAGATCATCGAGTTCAACGATGATTTTCAGGATATTCCGGTGAGTACCCGTAACAAGACGATTGATCGTACGTTCTATAAAATTGTTTTACCGATTTCTCAGGATGAAATCAATGTCAACCCTGCCATCGGTGATCAGCAAAACAGCGGATATTAACCTTATCGTGTGAGTTAAGATAAATTCCTGGAAATACAAGGATAGCAATACCATTCTCCTTTTACCTGGGGATGGTATTGTTTTTTAGGATGCAGCTAATTTTTTAATTGCAGCATTCAGTGCTGCCGGCTGTGAGAAAACCATCATGACGAGCTTCAAAGAGTAGGGTGAAGAAAAGTTCTTTGAAATATTTGCGTATTTTATTGTTATTTATCATTAACTTCGCATCGACTAGAACTGCATGAAATGTTCAAAAAATCAGACGACCACCAACCTTCAGATGCTTTTTCGTCGCCTCGTATTACTTTAAAGGCGCTAAGAAGAATGATCTGAAGAATGACCTGGCATCACTGGTTCAGCACCCAGGTTGTGATGCGCGGGGATGAGTCTGTCTTCAACGATAACCAGACACAAACAACAGCTTATAGCAAAATGACATATACAGATAATCAAGTACCAGAGATCAAGGGTATCATTGAAAATGTTTACAAATATCTTCACCGGCGAAAAGAATATATCAATGGATTAAATGTCTTTCCTGTGCCTGATGGTGATACCGGTCTTAACATGACTTTAACGATACAGGGAGCTTTGGCAAATATGCCCGATTACAATGGTAAAGCAATTTCAAATGGTGAATATTTAAAAGATTTTGCCGGGCAAATGCTGATGAACAGCCGGGGATGCTCGGGGGTAATCCTGGCGCTGTACTGCCATGGACTTTCAGAGGTTATCGTAAATGGTGACTTTTCTCCTGCCAACTTATATAAAGCCCTTGAAAAGGGATATGAAAAAGCATACCAGGGAATTGACAATCCTAAGGAAGGAACCATACTCACGTTGATGCATGAATTTAAGGACAAATTTGGCGAGCTAATGACAGAAGAAAAAGATTCTGTTGTTATTATCAAAAGATGTATTCCTCATTTAAAGCGGGTGCTGGACAAGACACCCGATATGCTGCCGGTACTGAAACAAGCTGGTGTTGTAGATTCCGGTGCTGCCGGTTTTCTCATCATTCTTGAGGGATTTGAAAGAGAGATGAACGGTAAACAAACTGCTTCGGGTGAAGTCCGTGCCTCACTTATATTAAGTGCCATAAAAAATATCAGGAAACTTATTCAGAGCAGTTCCACAAACATGATAAACAATCACCTGGGAACCTTGCATATCAATGGAGGTATTGAAAAGATCAATAATATAAGACTGCGGAATATTATCAGAGATTTTCAGCATCATTACGGAAATATTCTCAATAAAAGTAACAAGAATTTATTAAAAGAAGCATTGCTAAAAGATTTGGAGGAAATGGAATCCTCGTGGGATCCTCACATTAAATACAGGTATTGCACAGAATGTGTTGTAAAGTCGGATAAAATATCCTCACAGGATCAGATAAAAGAGCTGATCGGAAGCTATGGAGACAGTATGATTGTATTGAATAGCAATGATATTTATAAGGTTCATATCCACACAAATAAGCCTGATGCGGTGTTCAATGAGGTTGCAAAGTATGGTGAACTAGTTTTTACCAAGGTTGATGACATGAAAAAGCAGCACCGCAACTTTATCAGTGATGACACGATTGAATATGAGCGGGAACGCGGCATTTTTTGCATTGTTTCCGGTTTAGGATTTAAGAAAATTCTGGAGGAGCTTGGGGCTGATGATGTATTCTGTTATGGGAAGAAAAAACCTTCTGTTGAACAGCTTGTAAAAGCAATCAATCAGTTGAAAACCAAAAATATTATAGCCGCCCCGGATGATCAGGATATCCTGATGTCCTTAAAATATGCCGCTTCTTTGTGTAAGTCGAATGTGCATATTGTTGAATCAAAAAGTGTTATTTCTCTGATCAGTATGCTGATGGCTGTATCCAATGATACGAATATCAATAGCATGTCGTTTATTCATAAGCTGAACGATATCAGGTACTGTGGAATATCCAGGGCTATCAGAGAGACCAGGGCAGAGGATGGTACAGTTGTAAAAAAGGGAGATTTTTTCACCATGTACGACCATAAAATCATCTGTTCGGGAAAGAGTATAAAAGAGGTAGTGGTTTAATCCATCGAAAAACTTGTGCAAAATGAGAGTCTGGTAACACTTTATAAAGGCATTCCGGCGAAAAGAGATAACAATCTGCTTCCTGATTTGAGAAAAGTATTTCCGGAGAAAGAATTTGAAGAATATTACGGCGGTCAATATCAATATTTTTATTATATAACTTTTGAATAACACCAAAATGGATAAAAGAATTTTAATCATTACAGCCGATAATCTTGGTCTTTCAAAAGAACAAATAGATTATCAGGACATAGAGATTTTAAAATTTCCTATTATTGTAGATGGGAAAGAGTACCGTCAAAGTGAGGAATATAATGCAGCCTGGTTAATTGAAAGATACGTGAAAGATGGGGTCATTGCTCAAACATCTTCCATAGTAAAAGGAGAACTGGTTGAAATTGTTGAAGCCAATAAAAATAAGTATGACCTGATCATTCATGTTTTGATGAGCAGTATTCTTTCGTCAGCAACTTTCGCTGTGGCCGAGAATGTCCGGGAAATGTATGAAAAAACGATTCCCATCATCAACATTGATAGCCGGCAATTAGCGACAGGTATTGGAAATGTTCTGATGGGAGTCATCGATATCATCAGGGAGCATGAAAATGAAAGCGATATCGTCAGATTATCGCGGGAAGTTGTGAAAAACACATTTAGCTATATGGTTATACCCGACTTGAATTATTTTGCAAGAGGCGGTAGAATTGGAAAAGCTAAAGCTCTGATGGGTTCGGTTTTACGAATTATTCCCATTGTGGGTTTGATGGGCGATGACGAAGAGGGTTTACTTGTTCCCCTTGATAAAGGAAGAACTTATAAACAGGTAAATGATAAACTTATTGATTTGGTTAAAGCGAAAATGGCCGAGAAATCGGTAACCAACATCAAGAGATTGCTTATGAACGAATTTGGGGATAATCAGGATGCTTTTCTCGACTTAAAAGAAAAATTAAAGTCTCTTCCCTGTAATGAAATGATGATTGGAAGACCTGATTTAACGGCAGCTGTTCATGGCGGGCCGAAAGCATATTTTTTCTCAATCACTGTTTAATCATTTTTTGATCATGCATACATATCTGATTTATCTGGTATGCTTTCTGGCCGGCTATTTGACCGGATCAATCTTGTTTTCTTATATTTTCACAAAAATTGTCACCGGAAAAGATATTCGTACCCTGGGCAATAACAATGCCGGTGCTGCCAATACTTATAAGAATGCCGGGCTTGTGTGGGGTATTTTAGCGGGTCTATTAGATGGTTTAAAGGCCTATATTCCAATCCTTATTGGGTACTACTGGCTCAATCTGTCCGCTGTTTCTCTTGGATTGATAGGAATCGGAGCAATAATCGGGCATTGTCGTCCGGTTTATTTCAGGTTCAAAGGCGGGCGTGCCGCCGCAACACTGATGGGCATGTATTTATTCTTCATACCTTATGAATTCATTGTTTCTTTTGTTGTGGTAGCGCTGATCGTTTATACAATAGTCAAAAAAGACATATTTATCTGGATTCCGGCCGGAATAGTTGGTTTAAGTGCCATCGCGTCTCTGTTTTTTAATCATCCCGTTGAAGTTAAAATGATTATCTGGGTAGCAGCACTTATTGTCTTGTTTTTCAACCGGGATTATATACCGAAAGTAATGAGCAAACTTATTCCTGGAAAGGAAATCGAAATTTAAACTTGAATGTATGATATTTAGAAGGCCATTTATACTCGTAGCGGGTTTCAGTACACTCTTGTTTGCTCTTTCCTCCTGTGTGGATGACAGTTACGATCTGAGCAAAGATATTTCTCTCGACATGAATGTCGGAGGAAAAGCTTTTTCGATACCGATTGGCAGTACCTCCCCCATTAAACTCAGCGACATGATCGATGAATCAGGTGTGCTGAAATCGGATGCAAGCGGTCAGTATGTCCTGTCCGAATCGGACGATTTTGATCCGGTCGATGTTGCGATTGACCCGGTGATCCTGGAGGTGGATGAAGTGAACCTCGATCCGGTTGAACTGGACTTCCTACCGGTTTTGGATGGAGTTTCACCTGTACCGGGAGATGTTGTGGTGACGCTTCCTTATCCCATTTCCGCTACTGTTGATCAGACAGCCAGTTTTCATATCAATGAAGTGGTGCCGGACGAGCTGATCACGATCCGCACGATTGAGCTGAACCGGGAGTCGCCGGCCACTTACGGGGTATCACTCCGGCTGGGTGGGTTACCGGAAGGTCTGGGTGACGTGACGTTTGAAGACTTCCGGCTTATCCTTCCCGATTTTCTGGTTTTTTCGGAAGAAGATCACGTGGTTGACGGCGTTCTCACCCTTGGATCCGGATTCAATCCTTACGAGGGATTCAGCAAAGAGCTTACGGTGACCGGGGTTGATTTCAGTAAACTGAATAGCGGTGAAGGCCTGAAAATGAAAAAAGTGAATGGCAAAAACCGGTTGATCATTAATGTTCAGGTTAGTTTGAAAGGAACGTTAACCATTCAGGAGAGCACGATCGATCCCGACCAGTTGGATCATGTCACACTGATCCCTGAAATGACCACGACTTCCCTTCAGGCTGAACGATTTACAGGAATGATTGATCCGCATATCGATCCCATCCGCGAGTCCCTTTCGATTGACCTGGATGAAGACCTGGATTTTCTCAAGGAAGACGGTGTCGTCCTGGATGTCTCTAATCCGCAGATCCTGCTCACTGTCGGGAATACCATCGGTATTCCGTTGAACCTTCATGTTAAAATGTATGCAAAGAACAGGCATGGTCAAGTTATTGATCGATCACAGGTAGAAGAGACGACGCTTCAAATCAAGGCCGCTGAAGTCGATGGAGAGGTCACGGAAACCAGCTTCCTGTTTTCCCGCCAGGGCTCAAGCCGGCAGGGATATGAAGCCGTGCAGATATCCGACCTGGCAAACCTGGTAAAGGTGGTCCCGGATTCGATCATCCTCGAAATGACCGGAGAAGCCGATCAGACCGTGACCCATCATATCGATCTTGGAAAAGCTTTACAGGTCACAGGATCGTATGAAGTGATGGTTCCCTTACAGTTCAATGCTTTCCGGATTCATTACAAGGATACGATCACCGGATTGACCAAAGATCTTGAAGATATTTCCGACAAACTTAAAAATGGGGAATGGCAGTTGAAGATGACGGCTGAAAATACCGTGCCGGTTGAACTGACGCTTGATGTAGTTCCGCTCGATGTCGATGGAAATGAGATCTCGGGTGTATCGGCTACCGTTTCGGAAACCATCGCGGCAGGGCACGGACATGAAGCTGAGGCAGTAAAGACACCGATTACCATTACCCTGAAGTCGCAGGATGGCAAGCTTCCCCTGCTGGAATCTCTTGCAATAGAGATTACCGCTGAAAATGAATCCGGGTCGGGTGCAGTTTCCTTCAATGCCAATCAGTCCCTCCGGCTTACCGGTATGAAGCTGATAACTGACGGAGGATTTGATCTGGATCTGAATGAATGAAGAAGAGACAGGTCACAAGACGCAAGTTTTCAGACAGAAGGCTCAGGACTCAAAGAATCAGGAATAACACGATGAAGACAGATATTAAAAAATACATTTTCGTTATTTTCTGCAGCATGCTGACTTCAGGAGCCATTGCCCAGTCATTTCGTTCCGCTTACTTTCTCGAAGGCGTTACCGGTCGTCACCGGCTGAATCCGGCCTTCATGGGTGAAAGCAACTATATCAGCTTGCCGGGTTTGGGGTATATTGGTACGGGTATCCAGGGAAATGTAGGGCTGACCGATTTCATTTATCCCTACGATGACCCTTCCGGCAAATATGAGTTGACCACTTTTATGAGCTCAACGGTTAAAGGGGAGGAATTTCTGAATAAACTTCATGATATGAACCGCATCCGGATGAACCTGGATTACACTATCCTGGGCACGGGTTTTTACGGGATGGGAGGCTTCAACACCATCGAATTATCCCTGCGTTCAGATATGAATTCGAATATTCCTTTTGCCCTTTTCGACTTCATGAAGACCGGAATGGATCAAACAGAAGGAACCACCTACCAGATCCGTGATATGCGGATTTTCAGCGAAGCTCATGCTGAACTGGCCTTTGGGCACGCGCATGCTATCAACGAAAGACTCACAATAGGCGCAAAACTGAAAATCCTGCTTGCCGGTGCATACGCAGATGCTCACGTGAATCAGCTCGACGTCACCATGGCGGGGGACAAGTGGCAGGTCGTGGCGCAGGGAACTGTAGAAGGTTCTTTGGGAGGTGCCAGCTTTGAAACTGAAGATGATGGGAGAGGTGACCATATTGAGGGCGTCGAAGTTGACAATCCCGGGATGAACGGCTGGGGACTGGCCACTGATCTGGGGTTCAGCTATCAGCTCAACCACGATCTTTTATTATCGGGTGCGCTGACCGACCTGGGGTTTATTTCATGGCGGAACGTGATCGCCGGCAAGACACTGAATGAGCCTTATGAATTCGATGGGTTCGAAGATATTAATACGGATGATGATGATCCGGATCAATCGGACAATTTTGACGAACAACTGGAACAACTAGGCGATGATCTGGCTGATTTGGCGAAATTCTACGATCAGGGAGCGATCGCCGGAAAAAGAAAGATAATCGCTGCCACCCTCAACCTGGCAGCTGAATATAAAATGCCCTTTTACCGAAAACTTACAGCCGGCTTTCTCTGGACTACCCGGTTCAACGCGCTTCATACATTTACGGAAGGGAGACTGTCTGCCAATCTGACCCCATCGAAATGGTTTGATTTTTCGGTCAGTTACGGCGTTTCCAATCTGTCCCAATCACTGGGATGGATCGTCAATTTTCACCCTGCCGGATTCAATTTTTTTATCGGATCCGATCACACTGTGCTGAATGTGAATTCCCAGGGCATTCCGCTGAACAATCTTAATGCCGGGATCTTTTTGTGGATAAACATTAACTTTGGAAAACGGCGCTATTAACAGAAAGACTTTCCTGGAAAGGAATCATCTTTCCGATACTTTTTGGGATAAAAGTTTTTTCAGCTCCTTCACCCCTTCTGATGCCCTCTTTTTTATACGGTGGATGTCGTAGCGGCGGGTGGATATCAGACAAATATATATTTTTTTATCGCCAAATTTTATCGGAATATCAAATAAAATTGTATTTTTATACCTGCAATGAAAAAACAAGATAATGTCATAGAGCGAATAGTAAGGCTGGCTCAGAAAGAGTTTCCAGAGTCGGAAATTTTTTTATACGGCTCAAGGGCCCGACGTGACAATAAAAGCGACTCCGATTGGGATTTACTTGTGTTACTTGATGCCCAAGATGTTTCTTTTAATAAGGAGAGAAAAATTATCGATGATTTCTACGATTTAGAGTTAGATATTGGGGAAGCCCTTTCTCCCTTGATTTACAGCAAGTCGGATTGGGAAGAAAAGTATGTACATACCCCTTTATTCGAGAATATCAGTAGAGAAGGTATTCGTATAAAATGAAGAATTTAAAAGAAGATATTATTGCGTATCGTTTGAAGCGTGCAAGAGAAACCTTTGAAGATGCGGAAATTTTGGCAGATCACGGCAAATGGAATTCGTCTATCAACAGACTGTACTATGCTTGTTATTACGCTGTTACTGCGTTACAGCTAAAGCATGGTCTTAAAACTTCAACACATTCCGGAGTAAAAACTGTCTTTTCTGAGAGCTTCATAAAACCCCAAATAATTTCTCCCGAATTGGGTAAAATATATGCACAGCTTTTTACTTTTCGTCAAAAAGGGGATTACAGTGACTTTTTCGATTTTAATGGAGAAAGAGTTTTACCTTACTTTGAACCCGTAAAAAAATTAATCGACATTATTGAAACACTAATCACACAAGATTAAAATGTTCTTTTGATGATTATTCCAACTTAAAATCGTACTTTTGTCACCAAATATAGAAAAAAGAAAAAGTGAATGGATAAATTAAGTTACGCCCTCGGGATGAGTATGGCCTCCAATTTGATGAACTCGGGATTGCGCAATATTGATGTAGCCTCTTTTACCGATGCATTCAAAAGCATCTTCAACAATACAGCCCCATCAATCTCTCCTCAGGAAGCCAACCAGGTGATACAAGATTTCTTCAGCAAGCGTCAGGACGAGATGCTTAACCGGAATCTGGAAGAGGGTAAGGCCTTTCTGGCTGAAAACGGTAAAAACGAAAAGGTGGTGACGCTGCCCAGTGGTCTTCAGTATGAGGTATTGACAGAAGGCAAAGGAGCCAGGCCAGGTCTCACCGACAAGGTGAAATGTCACTATCACGGTACGCTGCTCGATGGCACCGTGTTTGACAGTTCGGTGCAACGAGGTCAACCTGCAGTATTTGGTGTGAACCAGGTCATCAAAGGGTGGGTAGAAGCATTGCAGCTGATGTCTGTCGGTTCCAAGTGGCGTCTCTTCATCCCCTCTCACCTGGCCTACGGGGAACAGGGTGCCGGCAACTCCATCGAACCCAACTCAACGCTGATCTTCGAAGTTGAGTTACTCGGCATTGAATAGGTTAAGTAAGATAGAAGAGAAATAGAGAATCAAAAGATTTCCAACGAACAAATAAGTAAACAAACAAACATGAAGAAAACTATTTTGGGCACTTTCAGTGCCGTAATCGTGATGGCGGTGATGATGGTCTCCTGTGGTGGAGCCTCTACCCCCAAGACCTCACTAAAAAATTCAGTAGACAGCGTATCTTATGCATACGGAGTGAGCATGACCGAACAGGGATTGGTTCAGTTTCTGGAGCAGTCCGGCGTACTGCAGAGCACCTCCAATATTGAGTATGACTATCAGATGCGGATCGCATCTGCCGATTCAACACAGAAAGAGGCATTAGAGAAAGAGATGAAAGCAAAGTTGGACTCCATCAACAAGATCAATGCCCCCCGTTTGAGTCAGTTCATCAAGGGTCTCACGGAAGGTATGAGCCTCGAAGAGAAGTCAGCCTACGCCAACGGCTTGAGTATCGGTGTGCAGTTCTCTCAGCAGATGTTGCCGCAGTTTACCAGCATGCTTTTCGGAAGCGACTCCACCAAGACGGTAAACAAGGATCAGGTGCTGGCAGGTATTGTCTCCACACTGAAGAACCAGGAGTTGGCCATCAGCAAGATGGAAGCCAACGGCATGGTGCAGAATGCAGTGGAAAAAGCGCAGGCTGAACAGCAACTTCGTCAGGAAGAAGATCTCAGGGCACAATATGCCGACAGCATTGCTGCCGGTGATGCCTATATGGCCGAGAACGCTAAACGGGAAGGCGTGGTTACACTCCCCAGCGGACTGCAGTATGAGATTCTCCGTGCCGGTAACGGCCCGATGCCCGCAGAAACTGACCGCGTAAAGGTACACTATCATGGCACCCTGATCAACGGGACGGTGTTTGATAGCAGTGTTGATCGCGGTGAACCCGCCACCTTCGGCGTGAACCAGGTGATCCCGGGCTGGACCGAAGCATTGAAGCTGATGCCCGTCGGTTCCAAGTGGAGACTCTATATCCCCTACGACCTGGCATATGGCTCTGCTGACCGGGGCGCCATCAAGCCTTTCTCCAACCTGATCTTCGACGTGGAGTTGATTAGTATTGAGAAATAAAGGAATTCTAACCTACGATATTTTTAAAGACCACCCTTCGGGGTGGTTTTTTTGTGCAAAGTGAATTATTGCTTTTTTGTTATCAGAATTAATAATTGTGGATTGATGATGTAAATATCATAATAGAATTAAGCACTATTAAAAGGGTTTTCGCTTACTTATTTTATGAAATATCCATGTTCATGATGTTAAAAGTGTATCTATATTTCGAAAAAAAGTTGCATGTTGTTTTTTTCTGATGTATATTTGCCTCCTTAATTAAGGTAAATGGTTATCACCGTAAAATATTTGTTAAATGAATGATTTATTAAAATGGTTCACATCATTGCATCTCTATACGAAGTATTATAAAGTGACATTTTTATTTTACTGTTCGTAGCTTTTATTGAAAAAAATATACGAAAAATTAGTTATTTAAAATATTTGACATATATTTGTAACACAGTTTTTTTATAGATATGTTAATCAAGCGATATATCTGTAAAAAGTGGTAAAAGGAGTGAAGGTGGTAGGTTTATCACTATGATATTGAAGAAACTAATGTTCAAAGGGCTATTATGAAATGAGATTAATTAATTAATTAAGAATCGTGGATGAAAATCTTACACATAAGACTATCCACATTCATTCCTGACTATTGATTGAATTTTGAAAAAGTAATTAGTATTTATTAAAAAAGTAGAGTTTATGAAAAGAAAACTAATGATGTTTTTATCCCTTTTCTTTTTGGGAATAGGGATTATATCTGCTCAGACACAGGTACGTGGTACTGTGGTGGATGAAGCAGGTGAACCAGTAATTGGTGCAACCATTCAGATCAAAGGGACAACACAGGGAACTGTTACCGATATGGACGGTAATTTCTCACTGTCTGCACCTTCTAATGGTACACTTGTGATCTCGTATGTTGGGTATGCTACACAAGAGGTGCCAGTGCGCGCAAATGTTAGAGTAGTGTTAACACCCGATACACAAATGTTGCAGGAAGTTGTTGTGGTGGGAGCTATGGGTATTGCCCGTCCTCCAAGATCAGCGGGATTTGGACAATCAGTAGTGGATCCGAGCGATGCCATCCAGAAAGCCGAACCTGATTTATTTCGATCACTGGATGGGAAAATTCCGGGTGTTCAGGTTGGTGCCTCTTCAGCTACAGCTGGGAGTGCGACCAAAGTACTGATTAGAGGGAACTCTTCCTTCTTAGGGAACAATGATCCTCTATATGTTGTGGACGGTGTGCCATACAGTAATACGGAAGTGACTACCGGTAACAGATTGACAACAGCTGGAGCCTATGGTACCGGTATTTCGACATTAGATCCCAATGATATTGAAAGTATGACCGTGTTGAAGGGAGCTGCTGCCGCTGCCTTATATGGTAGTCGTGCTGCCAATGGGGTGGTTTTGGTAACCACTAAAGCGGGGAGTAAACGAGTACGCCCTTCACAAAAGAAGTTTGAAGTTACTCTTACATCCTCCTATTCTACAGAAACGATTGCCTCATTGCCTGATTACCAAAACTCCTACGGTCAGGGAAGCAATTTCCGCTATTCGAATGCAAACGGTTCATGGGGGCCTCCTTTCGGCTCCAGCGTTGAGACAATACCTCTATATCCGAACTACAAGAATGCTTTTCCTGACTGGGAAACAACAATTCCTTACAAGGCATATCCGAACAATGTGAAAGATATGTTCAGGACAGGAGAGATTTTTGATAACTCAGTTAATATAATGAGTTATAATGATAAAGGTAATTTCAGTACTACTGTTTCAAGACTTTCACAAGATGGATATATTCCGCATTCTGCATTTGAAAGAACTTCATTCAGTGTGGGAGGAAATCAGAAACTGGATAATGGTGTTACAGTAGGAGGGACTCTTTCCTACTCTAGAACTATACAAGATGGTCCTTTCTTTGGTGCTGGGAATTATAGCGGGTCAGTTAGTTCATTTGCCCGTGCAATGCTTATTCCGCGAAATGTGGATATGGTGGGTCTACCATATGAGACCCCTGATGGGCGGAACCTGATGGCATTTGGCGGTGTGGACAATCCCTTATGGTCCTGGAAATACAATACGATTAACACAGTTATGGATCGTACAGTCAGCACTGTGAATGCCGGATATGATATTACTAGCTGGTTATCTGCTAGCTATCAGTTTGGTTGGAACCAATATGAAATGGACCGTAAACAAGTGATCAATATCGGTTCAGTTGGACCAGAAGCTTTCCCCGGTGAAGGACAGATTACCAACGACAATTACACAACTCAGGAGCTTGAATCAAACTTCAATTTAACTTTCAAGCACAAGTTTGATGAGGATTATGACCTGAGGGTAACCGTTGGACACAATGTAAACCAACGTACTACTCATAGCTCCAATCAAGTGGGTAACAAGATGATATTCAAGGGTATATATAACGTTGATAATACTCAGGAGCAGACAGCCAGTGAATCTCAGTCTAAAAGAAGGTTGTGGGCGTTGTATGCTGATGCAATGCTGGGTTATAAAAACTATGCATTCTTGAATTTGACATTACGTAACGATCATTCATCTACTTTGCCAGTTGATCATAGGAGTTACTTCTATCCTGCTGTTGCCGGATCATTTGTCTTCACAGATGCTTTGGAAATAGATCCTGATATCATGAACTTTGGTAAACTACGTCTCGCATGGGGCCGTGTGGGAAATGATGCAGGTCCTTACTATGTAAATGGCACCTATCTTCAGGACACTCCTTTTGGAGGCAATCCCATCATGTTATTGCCCACTACTTCGTATGACCCGGAACTAAAACCTGAGTTTACAACAGAGTTTGAGGCTGGTGCTGAATTAAATTTTTTACAGGATAGGATTGGTATCGATTTTACATGGTATAATCGATCGACTACCAATCAGATTGCGCCGTTAAGCCTTCCTTCATCTACCGGTTCAAGAACATATTACACCAACTTTGGCGAGTTGAACAACAAGGGTGTGGAAATTGGGCTTACATTGGTGCCCATCCAACTTTCGAATTCATTTAAATGGGATATATTCACGACTTTCACAAAGAACAATAGTAATGTGGTATCATTGATTGAAGGCATAGAACAGATTACCCTTAATACTGGATCAACTTCGGAACCTCAGCCAACTCTCAAACCTGGTTACCCCTACGGATTTCTTAGAGGTACTGTCATTGCTCGTGATGATGAAGGCAACATGCTGGTGAATCCAAACAGTGGAGCATATATTGAGAATTCCGATTTGGGTGACCTTGGTGATCCATATCCTGATTTCAAGTTAGCCATCAATAATACATTTACCTATAAAGGGTTTTCATTAGGTGTTTTATTCGATGCAAGAGTCGGCGGGATTCTTATTTCCGGTCCTGCTTCAGATCTATTGGGACGAGGTGTTACGAAAGATACTGAAGATAGGTTAGGATCTCGCATTCTTCCTGGTGTATTAGGTGATCCCAATACATTGGAACCCATCCTCGACGGGAATGGGAATAAGATTCAAAATATGATACAATTATCTGAAAATGATCTTTGGTTCTCTCCCTCCGAGGGAAATACATTTTCAATTAATAGTGTTGATGAATTTCAGGCTTTTGATGCTACTGTATTTCGTTTAAGTGAGATATCACTTGGGTATGATTTACCAAAAAAATGGTTGCAGAATACATTTATTGGCTCTGCTAATATTTCATTAATCGCAAGGAATCTTTGGCATTTTGCCCCCGGATTCCCTAAGTATACTAATTATGATCCGGGCTCTAATGCATTTGGTAGTGGTAATGTTCAGGGTATTGATCGTGAAAGTGCACCTACCACCCGTAGAATTGGCTTGAATGCTAAATTAACATTCTGATAACGAATTAAATTGTTTTTAATATGAAAAAAATAGTGAAACTTTTTTGGGCATTAGCTATTCTGTTATATCTGGGTAGTTGTACAGATGATTACCTTGACATTAATGAGGATCCTAATAGTCCTACAACCCCAGAACTAAATCAGCTTCTTTCGGGGAGCCAGTACTTCATGGTACAGGCAATAAGTCAGGGTAATTTTATAGGTACAGGTCTCTCTTCATATGTGCATCATCTTGTCTCACGTGAGGTTCAAAACTATGGGATGACACCAGGTGCGAATAATCCCTATAATACCTGGAATTATTTATATACCTACGTGCTTACAGATTATGACGCTATTATTGCCAATGCCGAACCTGAGGGGAATCTTATTTATGCTGGTATTGCAAAGACTCTTAAGGCCTATACCTTTTCTGTAATGGTTGATTTGTGGGGTGATGTTCCTTATTCGGAATTTAATGTTCCGGGTCAGACAGCTCCGAGTCCCGATAGTAGCAATGATATTTACAATGCACTTATTACACTCTTAGAGGAGGGAAAGACAAATTTGACTGTTGAAGCAGAGAATAAACTGAGGCCTGGCAAAGATGATTTCTTTTATGCTGGTGATGTCGCTAAGTGGGTTCGTGTGAATAACACCATTAAATTAAAGTTATTGTTACAGACGCGTAAGGCAAAATCAGATATTACTGATTGGCAAAACAAGTTTAATGGACTCATCACTGAAAATGCCTTTATTAAGAAGGGTGAAGATTTTCAGTTTTGGTTTAATAGTGTGACGAGCCCTGCGGATGAGCGTCACCCCGCTTTTTCATCACTATATGGGCAACATACCCATTTTATCAGTCCCTATTTCTACGAGACAATGATGGGTCAAACCTATAATACAACTGACAATCCCTTTACTGGTATAGAAGATCCTCGTGTGCCATACTATTTCTATAATCAATTGCCCGATGGCTCCAGAACTGAAACGGAAAGTCCTCACGAGTATAGAAACGGGAACTTTGTTTCGATCTTTTTCGCAACAATCGGACCTAACTCTGCCGGCAGTAATGACCACTCCTATACCAAATATGGAATTTATCCAATTGGCGGAAAATATGATGATGGAAATGGTGGTAGAATTGCTGATGCTGAAGAACCAACCGGTATTGCTCCTCACAAAATTATCACTTTTGCAGCCCTGAAGTTTATGCTGGCTGAGCTGGCTTTAGCAGGAGAAACAACTGACGATGCTGCAGCATTATTGGAAGAAGCAATTGAAGCATCGATTGATCATGTACACAGTGTTGTGGATAAAAACCCATCAGCATCTAATCCTGCACCTAAAATCGATGATGTTGATAGAGAATTTTTTGTTAATGCAATTCTTGCCAGATTTAATGCAGCAGATGCAGAAGGTAAGATGAGAATTATCATGACACAAAAGTGGATTCACAATTTCATGAACCCTATTGATGTATATACTGATTATAGGCGTACTGGTTATCCTTTATTCTTTGATCCGAATAAGACACAGGATCCCGGTTTTGGAGTAAATCCGACTGTCACAGAACTATCAGATGCAAGGGTACCAATCTCAAATCTGGCATCGTTCCCACGTTCACTTTACTATCCGACCAATTCAGAAACCGAGTTAAATCCAAATATGACACAAAAAACCAATTTGTCAACTCCATTTGTGTTTTGGGATAAATAATCAATTTAAAGAGAAAGCAATATGAAAAAAGTATATTTATTATTTATCACCCTATCCCTTTTGATGTTAGGGTATAGTTGTAGCAAGGATCTACCATATCCAATTGATGAAGTGAAACGTGGAGTGGTTATTGACATTGTTCGTGCTGAGGGCTCAGATGGTGTATTATATAGAGATGAAACCGGAGGCAACTACAAGGTAAAAGTGACCATACCTGAACAGCAAGGAGATTATTCCTTTATGAAGCATGCACAATTGCTTGCGGTATTCCAAGGAATAGATGGGACGATCACCTCAAAAGTGGTGGAGGATAATATTACCGAATTTCCGAAAGAAATCCCAATAAATATTGGTCAGGTGTATAGTCTTTTCGGACTGACTGCCCCTGCAATTGGAGAAGTTCTTTATTTTACCACTAATGTGGTACTGGAAGATGGCAATGTGATTCCGGGATGGACCAAAGAGGTGGGGTACAATAACCGTGCTTTTAGTGGATGGAGGATAGATGGAAGAGCCTATTCCTATAATGTGCGGTATGCAGTTGTGTGTGCTCTGGATTTGGATGTATTTGTGGGTACATGTACAGTCACGCAAGATGACTGGTGGGGAGAAACACCCTATGAAGTACAGGTGACCAAAGTCGGTGAAAATCAGTTGCAGATTGACGGTTTGTATAATGGTGCAGCAGAGAATCCGCTGGTGATTACTATCGATCCTGCAGACTATTCCATTTCATTTGATAAGCAGATTCTGGCTCCAAATTCAGGACTGGATTGGTGGGGTATTCCAGCATATAGCAATTTTGCCCTAAGTGCCGGTACAGGAGTGGTTGATGCATGTGATAATATTATCAGTTTCAGTGCTACTGCTACAGTAGATGCCGGTTCATTTGGCGGTGGATTCGTGATACAACTGAAAAAATAGTATCTGAACCCAACCCATTTTCATAAACTGGGAATTTATACCAGTTTGAATGAAAAAATACAATTTATTGAGAGAGGAGTATATAGCTATTAATTTTATTTGATTGCCTCAATTAGAAAAATGAGTCCGTATCTTACGGACTCATTTTGTTTGTACGCCATGCATGGCTTACAACTAAGGGCAAAACATCCATAGGGTACATATTGATTCGTGTACCTTCCTCTTAGATATCTTTTATCCAAAATAGTTGAAGACCTTCCATGAATAAAAAAGTTTATCTTTGTAATCTATAACGGAGAAAAAACATGAGGGTCTGGAGATTTATATTAACCTTATTGGTGATTATTGTTTTGGGTACATCGTGTGATAACGGCAGGGACAAGGCTGTATTTCAACGTTTGAAAACGTGGGACGCTGTGATAGACTCGCTCCCTGCTCAGATATCGGATAGTTTGAAGACGTTGGATGTAAATCAACTCTCCCGGACAAACAGGGCTTATTATCATCTGCTGAAAGTGATCTCAGACGATAAGACCTATGTCAATTTCACAAATGACTCTCTTATCAGCACTGTCAGTGATTACTACCGGTCTCATGAACCCAAAAACAGAAACTACATTCGAGCATTGGCCTATAAAGGGATTGTGCGTACCCGAATGGGGGTGAAAGATAGTACGGTGTACGAACCTCTCAGGGAAGCTGACAGATTATTTCAATCAATGGTACCTCCGGATCCTTCCCTTGGATATCTCATAAATTATTTTTTGGGGAATATCCACTACAATAACCGTAATTACGCTACTGCCAACGATTACTTTCAACGTACCCTTGGATTTGCACGCCAGGAAAAGGATTCAATGCATGTTTTTGATACCTTTCTGGCACTCTACTGGAACGAAATGCAGCAAAAAGATTTTGTGAAAGGGAAATTATATCTCGATTCGCTCTCAGCCTTTTATCATAAACTTTCCGGTAAAGACTACTTTATATTAAATGCACAGTCCATCTATTTTGATGTTTTGGATCAACCGGAAAAAGCGTTGGAGAAAGAAAAGGCAAAACTGTTGCTTTATAACAGTCAGGAAGAGAATATTGAACTTTCAAGGGTTTATTATAATATATCGGATATTTATGTAGGTCTTGAACAATTGGACAGCGCTATGTTATACGCGCAAATGGCCATTGATTGCATTAAAGACAGTACATTCAGACAAAATCATTTATATTTTCAAAATGTTGCGAATATAGCAGAGAAGCAGGGAAATTATTCTCTATCAAATGCTTATTTACGAAGAGCATTCGAATTACTAAATCAATCCATCAAAGATCGTTTGGACACCCAGATTGCAGAGCTCGAAAAAAAATATGATCTCACCGAAGCCGAGAACGAGATACTCAGAACTCGGCAACAGAGTTTGCGAATTATTATAGGCGCTTTAACGCTGGTGATCATCCTGATTATGATTTCCATGTCTGCCCTAATGGTGAGAAGAAAAGCCAACATGAGATTGCTACAGGCAGAACACAGGATGCAGCAGCAGGAGCTGCAGGCAAACATTTTGAAAGAGGAGGCTAACAAACGCAAATGGTTGCTGGAGCTTTACAGCAATATTTCAGACCGGCTTACTTTTTTGCATGGTGAAGTTGAAGCGCTTACCCAACGGTATATCTCCACACACCCGAAAGTATATAACGAGATGCAACAGATCTTAAAACATACCGATACCGATTTGCGGGATATCACGAAAACCCTTGCTACGGACGATGAAACATTTTACGCTTATACGCATCTGAACGATAAGGATGGAATTTTCAATACCAATGAAAAAATGTTGCTCATGTTGCTGGCATGTGATGCAGACAACCGCCAACTGGCCACTTTTATGAATACGACCGTGGAAAGTATCAGGGTGAGAAAATCGCAACTGAAGAAGAAAATGTTGGAAAATGGACTTGAGATTACCATTTTCCGGGAGTAAGAGCCGTTAAAATAGACCTCCCTAAAATGTTGATAATGAAATTTTAATGCCGTTCATAGGCGTTAAATTACATTAGGGGTATTGACTTTTGATTCCTTAATATGCTATCTTTGTGTCTGAAATCTATAAAGAATAGAAATTCAGAAATCAAATTATTTTTCACGTTGAATAATAATATAAAAAAAATTAAGGCTCTATGAAAAAAACATTTTTCGCTTTTTTACTTCTTGTTGTATCATCTACTTTGCTGTTCCCTTTTTCAGCTTTAGCACAAGATCCGGTAGAAGACAAGATCGAGTTAAGCAGACAAGGCGGCACCACCCGTATTGCCAGCGCCGACAGGATGTTTAGCATGCAGGCCGTGTCTGTGGAACCGGAAGTGGAAGCATACAACTACCGCAACGTGGTGACTATCTCAGTGCAGAATTACAGGGGTAGTGCATTGGTAGAAATTATCGGTAACAAAGGAGCTAAACAAACCTTTTTTGAAGTGTATGACATGGGGTTTGAAGCAGTCAATCTGAACGGTCTCCCCGCAGGAGAATATACCATTCGTATTACTCTCGGTTCAGATGTATTTACAGGAACATTTAATAAAGGACAGCATGGACGCCGCTAAATTAAAAAACAGTAACGATGAGAGCGTACGCAAGTACCTGCTCACAGATGTGGAATCATGCACATTCACCTTCTCCGACGGGCTCAAAAGCAAGGTTATACCGTCACCCAACAATGATATCGTGCTGGTGAAACTGATCCCCCACACATCCAAGTTGAAGAGCTTCGAAGACAAGGTGCTCGCCAATTACGGTTCGGTGAAGAATATTACAGAACTGGCCACGTTATGCGGATATGACTGCCTTCGTACATTCACCCGTCACTTCAAGAAATGTTTCAACCAGACTCCCTATCAGTGGCTGTTGGAACGGAAGATGGAGGAGATTCACTCGATGGTGCTCAGCTCCGACCTCACCATTACTGAGATCGCGAGGATGTATGAGTTCAAAAGCGTTTCTCACCTGGTGAACGTCTTCAGCAAAAGATTTGGTATTTCACCGCAAAGATGCAGGTTGTCCAACGCAATTTGACTCTCCCTTTTATTCATTGAACTTTGGACACAATCTTGGTTTTATATCCGGACAATCTTGTATGATCTGACTGGTGAAAGTGAAAAGCGCCCCCGTTATGGAGACGCTTTTTTAAATTTATTTGCCGTTGCTGGGATCATCAGATCCAGCGCATGTAGGCAAAATCCATCCGGTGTGGCAGGTCGGGATGCTTCGGATAGATCCGCAAACCAAACTGATGGGCACCCGGATCTTTCAGACCGCAGCGCGTCTCGAAATAGAGCAGGTTGCCTTCCTGCTTCACCAGCTCAAACGGGCAGGATTCGATGTACTGCTGTTCGTTGCTCCTGGGATCCTGGTCCACAACCACACCCTCCACACCCAGATCGCAGGTGAGCTCCTTACGGTCGATCACCACCCTGCCGAACACTTCGTTCTTTCCTTTTGAGCCATCCTTCTGCTGGTTCGGGTTGAACTCCAGCTTCACAACCTCAAGGCTGTCCCACTTGGAGGCGGTATCCTCTTTCCAGCGAACAATCTCTTTTACCTTGGCATAGTTGTCCGCATGAAGCAGCTTTGAGCGAACGCTCAGCTTGTTGTAGAAACGGTCATAATAATCGTCCATCATCCGCTTGGTGGTGTAGTGTGGCGCGATTTCGGCCATCGACTTCTTGATATACTGGATCCACTCGGGAGAGTAACCCTGGCTGTTATGGGCATAATAGAGCGGGATGATCTCATTCTCGAGCATCGAGTAGATGGTGGAGGCATCCAGCTCATCCTGGAACGATTGATTGTCGTAGTTACGCTTGTCGGTCAGTGCCCAGCCGGCACCCTCGCGATAACCTTCATACCACCATCCATCCAGCACCGAGAGGTTCAGTACCCCGTTCATTTCGGCTTTCTCTCCCGAGGTGCCGGAGGCTTCCTGCGCCCGGGTGGGGGTGTTGAGCCAGATGTCCACACCCGATACCAATCGCTTCGCCAGTCGCATGTCATAGTTCTCCAGGAAGATGATCTTGCCCAGGAACTCGGGACGACGGGAGATCTCCACAATCTGCTTGATCAGCCCCTGTCCGCCGCCATCGGCGGGATGCGCCTTCCCGGCAAAGATGAATTGCACCGGATACTTCGGATTGTTCACGATGCGTGACAGTCGTTCCAGGTCGGTGAAGAGCAGATGCGCCCGCTTGTAGGTGGCAAAACGGCGTGCGAACCCTATCAGCAGCGCATTGGGGTTCACCTCCTCCAGCATGCTCATGATCCGCGACGGATCGGCCTGGTTCTTGAGCCATCCCTCCTTGAATTCCACCTGGATGTAGTCCACCAGCTTCTTCTTCAGATGCATCCGCAGCTCCCACAGCTCTTCGTCATTCACATCCCAGATCTTCTTCCAGCTCTCAGGATTGGACTGATCCGCGTAGAAAGAGTCTCCAAAATGTTTCTCGTAAAGTGCCTTCACCGACGAGGTGGCCCAACTGGGGAGATGTACCCCGTTGGTCACGTAACCTACGTGTAGTTCCTCGGGGAAATAGCCTTTCCACACCGGCTGGAACATCTTCTGTGACACGATGCCATGCAGCTTGCTCACGCCGTTGCTCTCCTGTGCCGTGTTCAGCGCGAAGACGCTCATGGAGAACTTCTCCTGGGTGCCGGGGTTGGCGCGTCCCATGTCCATGAACTGCTGCCAGGTGATTCCCAGCTCTAGTACGATTGGAGACATGTACTTGCCGATCAGCGCCTCATCGAAATAGTCATGGCCGGCCGGTACGGGGGTATGCACGGTGTAGAGCGAGGAGGCACGTACTACTTCCAGTGCTTCCTGGAATGTGAGCCCCTCTTCCCTGATATAGTCCAGCAAGCGCTGTACACTGATCAGGGCGGCATGACCTTCGTTCATGTGATAGACATCTTTCTTGATGCCCAGCTTGTTGAGCAGCAGGATGCCACCGATGCCGAGCATGAACTCCTGCTTCATGCGGTTCTCCCAGTCACCCCCGTAGAGATGATGGGTGATGGAACGGTCGAATTCGCTGTTCGAATCGAAATCGGTATCCATCAGGTAGAGGTTGACCCTGCCCACTGCTACTTTCCAGATATGCGAGTAGATGATGCGATCGTGAAAGGGTACCTCCAGGATCATTGGTGTGCCATCATCGTTCATCACCTGCGTGATGGGCAGGTTACCGAAATGCTGCGCTTCGTAGTTCGCAATCTGCTGACCATCTATTGAGAGGGATTGGGTGAAGTAACCGTAGCGGTAGAGAAAACCTACAGCGGTCATGTTTACATTGCTGTCGCTTGCCTCCTTGAGGTAGTCACCTGCCAGGATACCCAGACCGCCCGAATAGATCTTCAGCACATGTGACAAGCCATACTCCATGCTGAAGTAAGCCACACTGGATCGATTACTGTTCATGGGAACTGCCATGTAATCACGGAATTTGCGGTAAACACGCTCGATGCGTGCCATCATCTCACTGTCGTGGATGATCCGCTCCGCGGTGTCTGACTTCAGGTTCAGCAGTAGAACCACCGGGTTCTTGCCACTCTCCTCCCACTCCTGTGGATCCATCGTCTCGAAAATTGCTTTCGCCTCTTCGTTCCAGACCCACCAGAGGTTGTGCGCGATCTCTTCAAGGGGACGCAGCTCCGCGGGTAGCTCGGCATGCACATGGATATCTCTCCAGACCGGAGCATTGGAATAACTCGATTTTATGATCATTGTTGGTTCTGTTTTATTTCCTACTTAATATTTATTTTATTTTAATAACAACCTGAATGATAGCTGAATCATACAAACAGGATGCCGCTTGTCGAGATAGCGGCATCAGACTTTCATAGATAAATATAACACTTTATTCTGCTTTAAGTTTGCAGGGTTTGGATAATCTGACGAAGGAGTTATGCAAAGCTTTGCAGTATGCCTCCTGGTAATGTGCAACAAAGTGAGCCCAGTCCGCCTTGTCCGACAGGGCGGCGGCACGCTCTTTCAACAGTTTCACCTGCTCTTCACTTTTCTGTGAGAAGTCCAGCACCAGAAGTGCAATCTCATCGGCAACCTCAGCGTGGTTGCTGTCATCCCGGTGGATCACCTCGATGCCATCATCCATCCCTTTCTGGTCACCCTGCTTTTGTGCCCATACGCCAAAGCCGGCAAGCGACGTGGTAATGGTGGGGATTGAAAAAGCGACGCTCTCGTGCGGCGTATAGCCCCATGGCTCGTAATAGGAGGGGAAGATCGAGAGATCCAGTCCGATTAATAGATCGTAGTAGGGCAGGTTGAAGATGCCGTCGTCACCATTCAGGTAGGAGGGTACGAAGATGATCTTCACCCGTTCATGCTCGCTGTTGCAGAATCCGGAATGTTGCACCTGGTTGAGGATGCTGTCATGCTCCGGTTCCATCAGCTCGTGGGTCACAAAGGGACACTCTTTTCCATTGACACTAACCCCGGGCAGTGACTCACCCCTCAGCAGTGCCTGTAAATCGGTACGGGGCCCCCTGATCCAGCCGGGTACCATGATAAAAGCGATCACATCTTTTGTCAGCCCCGGCATCTTATGCAGCCGGTTCATCGACTCCACGAACAGATCAAGCCCCTTGTTCCTGTATTCATAGCGCCCACTGGTGCCTATCAACAGTGCATCGGGATCGACAGCGTGACCCAGCATCTTCTCCGCCACCTGCAGCAGTACCCCGCGGGCACGTTCACGTGCTTCACCGTATGCTTCCCCTTTTGGAATGAAATCTTTCTCGAAACCGTTGGGTGTCACCACGTCGGGTTGACGTTGCAACAGCTGCGCACACTCGCGGGCGGTGATATCGCTCACGGTGGTGAAGCAGTCCGCGTTTTGAGCCGCTTTCTTCTCGATGGAGTGTTTGGACGACATGTTGAGCTGACGCGCCATCTGGTCACCGTTGTACTCTTTCAGGCGATCGTAGAGCGGTAGGTTGTTGCTGGCAATGGAGCGGCCGATGGAGGTGGCGTGGGTGGTGAAGAGGGTGGCGATCTTGGGCAGATGCTTGCGGATATAAAGCGCGCCCGCTCCCGCCATCCACTCGTTGAAGTGGGCAACCACGTTGTCAGCCTCCAGCTTGTGATAACGATAAAAACTCTCGATCACCAGGCCTGTGGCATAGGCAAACATCACCGACTCATGATAGTCGCCATAGGCATGGAGCGAATCCACTCCGAAATCAATCCACATGGAGGTGTAGATATCGTTCTGCTTCGCGAAGAAAGCATCGAACTTCACCAGGAAGACAATCGGCTCTCCAGGCACATCCCATCGTCCGGCACGTATCTCCAGGTTTTGGTTGCTCTTCGCGAAGTCGCACCACTCCGCGTAGAGGGTGCGATCTTCCCTGAACCAGGGATTCTCCCGTTCCTGCCAGAGATCGGGTCCGATAAAAAAAATGCGGTCTTTATATAGTTTTTGGAGGGAGTTGGCTCGGGTGGAGAGTACGGTATAAATACCGCCTACCTTGTTGCATACCTCCCAGCTGGTTTCGAAGATGTAGTCGGGCGTATGACGGGTATCAATCTGCATAACATCAATTTCTTGTTGGAACGAGTACAAAGGTAATAAAAAAAAGGATTACCTTTGTACTTTCGTTTGAATGGTTGAAACAATAGAGATTACGCAACTTCAACAGCGGATGGATCTCCATCCCAATATTGCAGCGGCAGGCTCGTTACTCGATAAGGTGCACTTGATATCGGTATCCGGTTTGCAGGGGTCGTCGCGTGCGCTTTTTGCCGTTTCCCTCTTTCACAGGGCTCCACAAACCTATCTCTATATCCTCAACGATGCCGAAACGGCTGGTTACTTCTATCACGATCTGACACAACTGATCGGCTCTCATGAGGTGCTCTTCTTCCCCTCGGCTTACAAGCGGGCGGCCCGTTACGGGCAGCTCGATGCCGCTAACGAGGTGCTCCGCACCGAAACACTGAGTCGATTGCAGGATGATCCCGGTCCGTTGATCATTGTCAGCTACCCCGATGCACTGGCGGAGAAGACCGTCTCCCGCGATCAGCTGGCGGAGAAGACGCTGAAGCTGTCGGCAGGTGAGCAGGTCGATGCTTCCTTTGTAAGCGAGCTGCTTGACAGCTACGGGTTTCAGTACGTTGACTATGTATATGAGCCGGGACAGTATGCAGTGAGAGGGAGCATCCTCGATGTCTTCTCTTTCTCCGGCGAGCTGCCCTACCGGATCGATTTCTTTGGCGATGAGGTGGAGACCATCCGTACATTCGACCTGGAGACACAGCTCTCGAAAGAGAAGCTCAACGAGGTACGTATCGTGCCCGAGTTCAGTCGCAGTGGCGGACTGCATGCCTCTCTGTTCGACTCGTTGCCTGGAAGATGCGTGATCGGGGTGGAGGATATGCGTTGGATCGCCAGCCGCGTGGAGTCGCTCAATCAGGATGAGCTGCACATCGACCCCAAAGATGTGGAGTTTGTCAAAGCTGACCTGCTGACCAGGGAGGAGTTCCTGTCGCACATCGCTCCTTTCCGTCAACTGCGGTTTGATGTGACGATGCAGGAGATACCCGATGCGACCCTGCGCTTTCAGACCTCCCTGCAGCCGCTCTACCACAAGAACTTCGACCTCCTGAGCGAGTCGCTCCATCATTTTATTGACAATGGATACAGTCTCTATATCCTGAGTGACAGCGAGAAGCAGCAGAAGCGACTCTTCCATATCTTCGAGGACCGAAACGATCCCATCCCTTTCGTGCCGGTAAACAAGACGTTACACGAGGGCTTCTCATGTGAGACGCTGAAGATATGTTGTTTCACCGACCACCAGATCTTCGACCGTTTTCATAAGTACAGCCTCAAGTCGGAAAAGGCTCGCACCGGTAAGCTCGCCCTCACACTAAAGGAGATCAACCAGCTGCAGCAGGGCGATTACGTGGTGCACATGGACCATGGCATCGGCCGTTTTGCGGGGTTGGTGCGCCTGCGCATCGGCGACAAGGTGCAGGAGGTGATTAAGCTCACCTACCTGAACAACGACGCGGTGTTCGTCTCCATTCACGCGCTGCACAAGGTTTCCAAGTACAAGGGCAAAGAGGGTGAGTCGCCCCAGCTCAATAAGCTGGGCTCCGGCGCCTGGGAGAAAGTGAAGGAGCGAACCAAGAAGAAGATCAAGGACATCGCCCGCGATCTGATTAAGCTCTATGCCCGCCGGCTGGAGGAGAAAGGATATGCCTTTTCGCGTGACTCCTACCTGCAGACCGAGCTGGAGGCTTCTTTCATGTATGAGGATACGCCCGACCAGCTCAAGGCTACGCGTGATGTGAAAGCCGATATGCAGAGTGAACAGCCCATGGATCGCCTGATCTGCGGCGACGTGGGCTTCGGCAAGACCGAGATCGCCGTGCGGGCTGCCTTCAAGGCGGCTACCGACGGCAAGCAGACCGCCGTGCTGGTGCCTACCACCGTGCTGGCTACACAGCACTACCACACCTTCCGCGACCGCCTGGCCAACTTCCCGGTGACAGTGGATTACCTGAGCCGCGCACGCAGCAGCAAGGAACAGAAAGAGATCCTGAACAACCTGAAGGAGGGAAAGATCGACATCCTGATCGGTACCCATCGCCTGGTGGGTAAGGATGTGCAGTTCCATGACCTGGGCCTGCTCATCATCGACGAGGAGCAGAAGTTCGGCGTATCGGTAAAAGAGAAGCTGAAACAACTCAAGGTGAACGTCGATACGCTCACCATGACCGCTACACCCATCCCCCGCACCCTCCAGTTCTCGCTGATGGGGTCGCGTGACCTCTCCACCATCAACACACCACCGCCTAACCGTTACCCGGTGCAGACCGAAGTGCACACCTTCGACATCGAGGTCATCCGCGATGCCATCAACTTCGAGATGAGCCGCAACGGCCAGGTCTTTATCGTGAATAACCGCATACAGAACATCTACGAACTGGAGGCACTCATCAAGCGTGAGATCCCGGATGTGCGGATCGCCGTGGGTCATGGGCAGATGGATCCGAAGAAGCTGGAGAGAGTGATCGCCGATTTCATCGATCAGGAACAGGACGTGCTGATCGCCACCACCATCATCGAGTCGGGCATCGACATGCCCAACGTGAATACCATCCTCGTGATCGATGCCCAGAACTTCGGACTGAGCGACCTCCACCAGCTGCGTGGCAGGGTGGGGCGCAGCAACCGCAAGGCGTTCTGCTACCTGCTTGCGCCTCCCCTCTACACGTTGAGCGTCGATTCGCGCCGCCGCCTGCAGGCCATCGAAAACTTCTCCGAGCTGGGCAGCGGCATCCATATCGCCATGCAGGATCTGGATATCCGCGGTGCAGGTAACCTGCTGGGTGCCGAGCAGAGCGGTTTCATTGCCGACCTGGGATACGAGACCTACCGCAAGATCCTCACTGAGGCGGTACAGGAGCTGCGCAAGGAGGAGTTCTCAGACCTCTACCGCGAGGCGCAGGAGGCAAAGGCTGAGGAGCAGGGATTTGTGGAGGATGTGCTGGTGGAAAGTGATCTGGAGCTGATGTTCCCGGTGATGTATATCCCCAATGATGCTGAGCGGGTGGCTATCTACCGGGAGCTGGACAACATAGAGACCGAAACCGAGATGCTCGAATTCACCGCACGCCTCGAGGACCGCTTCGGCAAGATACCGCCACAGGGCAGGGAGCTGATCCGCATCGTGCGGTTGCGGCGACTGGCCAAAGCGCTCGGCATGGAAAAGGTGGTGCTGAAGAATGGACAGATGAGCCTCAACCTGATCAGCGATCCCGACTCACCCTATTACCGGTCTGCTGCTTTCGACAAGTTGATGCTCTTCGTGCAGCATCACTCCAGCCAGTGCCAGCTGCGGGAGAATGGCAAAAAACGTTCCGTGGTGATACGTAACATCGGTACCGTGGAAACAGCGGTGGCTGCGCTGGAGGAGATGCTTATATCACATAATCAAATGGACCGCTGAAATCTTTACCGGATCTGATCTTTACATCCACAGAATTGGTTACCAGGGAGTATGGGATCACACTCCGTGTGAGCCATGCACCCCCCCCGATGGTGGAGTCGTGACCGATGACCGTGGCCCCCCCCAGGATGGTGGCATTGGCGTAGATCACCACATTGTCCTCCACGGTGGGGTGGCGTTTCACATTGGAGAGTTTCTTCTCCACGTAGAGCGCACCCAGCGTTACTCCCTGGTAGATCTTTACATTGTCACCGATCTCGGTCGTCTCACCGATCACGATGCCGGTGCCGTGGTCCATGAAGAAATTTTTCCCGATGCGTGCTGCCGGGTGGATATCGATACCCACACGGGCATGGGCATGCTCAGAAAAGAGACGGGAGATGAGCGGGAGCCCCAGCTCATACAACGCGTGTGCGATCCGGTAGGCACAGAGTGCATAGAAGCCGGGGTAGGTGATGACCACCTCCTCCAGGCTCTTGGCCGCGGGGTCATACTGCAGGTAGCAGGCGGCATCCTTGTAGAGCCGTTCCTGCAAAGCAGGATAGCATGCGAAAAAGGCTTCTGTTTTCTCATCTGCCGCCTGCTGGTTGTGGAGCATGGTGATGTTGGCATGTAGCTTCTCGGCTGCCGTCTTGAGTCCCTCCTGCACATACATCCCCTCGGGACAGTCGCAGATGGGAAACATCAGGTTGATCAGCGTGTCGATCACCTCCTCCAGTTCGCACTTGTTGACAGGGATGTTGATGGGCTGGGGACTGAATTGCTCAATTAGTTGTCGGGTCTTGTCGGTCATAGGTGGTTTGGTTTTCTGCGATTATCAGCCTGTTCAACGGAGGTGACTGATCCGTTCAATGAGCTCAGCTCCCAGTGCCTTTTTTACTTCAATATGCTTGAGGGTGGTGATGACAAAGGGATTTTTATCGAAGGCGCCGCGTACATATTCAAAGTCGAGCGCTTTCTCCTGAATATTGCCATCGGCACCGAAGCCGGTCTTAAAGGAGAGTGAGAACTCCTTGCGGGCATCGCTATAGATCATCTCATCGAGGCTCACAACGCTCTCCTCCCATTTTTTTACGATGCGGATCACATCGGCTGCGGTGATGGTATCGGGTGTGAGCTGGTAGAAGGAGAGGATCTTGTCCCACGCCCAGGTCCATTCGTTCACGTAGTAGTTGGCGTGCAGCTCCGCGAACACCTCGTTGATCTCTTGCAGTCTTGTGATTTCACCCGATTCAATACGGTTCAACAGGTTGTCGATCTCCGTCTTGGGGGCAATCAGCCCGGAGAGATCTACCCACTCGCCCAGACCCACTGTGGAGCCGGGATCGAGCCGCTCCCGTATCTCCTCGTTGCTGTTGAAGCGTGTTCCTTACAGACGTTTGATGAGGGAGTTACCCAGAAACTTGTGGATGATGATCTCGTAGAGATCCAATCCTCTTTTCAGTGCCCGATTGGTGATGATACAGCTCTGAAAGGTATAGATCTCAGAGGTCTCACCGGCGGTGGCCTGTAGATTGCGGAGGATCTCTACGCCGGCGAACACCTTCTGGATGGTGTAGGGACTGAGCAGGTTGAAGTTGATGCAGTCCAGCTTGTCGGGATCCTTGCGTCTGTCCCTTTCGGGCCATTTCTTGGCATCGCGGATGGTGCCTACGCTGCGCAGATTGACTGCCGGCGCGATGTAGGTGCTGTTGTCTTTCTCCACCAGATAGGAGAAAGGCAGGTTGGATGTGTCGGCATGTTGAATGTGCCGTCCCAGGATGAGGGAGAACGCTCCAACCTTTGCAGGCCACATCACGTAGGAGTTACTGGTGGTCTTGGCGCCTCTCTCCACGATCCCCTGGTGAATGGGTCCCAGCTTGTACATGTGGTTGCTCTGGTTCGACCCCGAACCGGCATTCATGAAGGAGAACATGCCGGCGATCAGGAGTGTTGACTTGTGATGCGTCACTGTATAGGGGCCTGCAAAGAGGGCACAGGCTTCCCCGTTCTCTCCCTGGCAGTTGCTGAAGAAGAGCGAATCGGAGGCGGAGTAACCATGATCGATATGGCAGGCTTGACCCACGAAGCAGCGGGTGATGAACGATCCACCGTCGATCGTGGTCCCGGAGGAGATGATGAAGTCCTCAGCAATCACATTCCGACCAATATATACCGGGTCATGCTCGTTGCTGTTGATGCTGCCGTTTTTCAGTTTCATCGTGCCGGTGATCTTGGTGTGGGGACCGATGCGCACGTTCTTGATATATCCCACATTGACGATCTTGCAGCAGTCGCCTATGCTCCCCCGGTCGGAGGCATGCTTGTCACAATAGAAATCGATAATGGCTTTCATCTTCTCAATCAGCACCGGCCGGTGACGGTAGAGCGAGTAGATGTAGGCGAAGTGGGCTGACAACTTGTCGTTGATATGTACTTCACGGCCTCCGGTTTCATTCAGCACGCAGACCTCCACACCGTTCCCGAACTTGGTGAAGCCATCCACCATGATCACATCTACATTCTGGATGAAACAGTCGTCACCGATGCTGTAGTTGGCAATATAGTTCTGAACGTTCTCGATAACCACATCGTCGCCAACCGTGCAGTTGTGGAGCACAGCATGGTTGATGCCTGCATGTTTTTTCAATCCCCCTGCAAGGGCAAACTCTTTCTCAAAGAGCCCCAACTCAATTTGTCCTGAAAACTGGGTATGTCTGATATGGTCGGGAAGAAATCCCTCCTTTACCCTGACGGCATCCCAATTGGTGCTGCTGCACCCATTCTGTTGGAGTGCCAGGATCTCTGCTTCGGTCAATGATCGGTATGATGGCATCCTCTGTTTTTACTTGCTTTTCAACGCTTCAAAAATAAGCTTCTCCAGCTCCTCGGCCAGCTCCGGGTTGTCCCGTATGGCCAGCTTGGCTGCATCGCGCCCCTGTCCCAGCCTGGTGTCGTTATAGCTATACCAGGAGCCGCTCTTCTTGATGATGTTGAGCTCCGATCCCAGGTCTATGATCTCACCGGTGCGGGAGATCCCCTCGCCATACATGATGTCGAACTCGGCCTTGCGGAAAGGAGGAGCCAATTTGTTCTTCACCACTCTGACACGGGTGGGGCGACCGATCTGCTCCTCGCCATCCTTGAGGGGCGATCCGTTGGAACGGATATCAAGCCGCACCGAGGCGTAGAACTTCAGGGCATTCCCACCAGTGGTGGTCTCCGGGTTGCCGAACATCACCCCAATCTTCTCACGCAGCTGGTTGATGAAGATGCAGGTGGTGTTGGTCTTGCTGATGGCAGAGGTGAGCTTACGCAGTGCCTGTGACATCAGCCGTGCCTGCAACCCCACATTGGAGTCGCCCATATCCCCTTCAATCTCTTTCTTGGGAGTGAGTGCTGCCACCGAGTCGATGACGATGATATCGACAGCTGAAGAGCGGATCAGCTGCTCTGCTATCTCAAGTGCCTCCTCACCGCTGCCCGGTTGTGAGATCAGCAGTTCATCGGTGTTGACACCCAGCTTCTCCGCGTAGAAACGATCGAATGCATGCTCCGCATCGATAAAAGCAGCCACTCCTCCTGCTTTCTGCGCTTCGGCAATGGCATGTATGGCCAGCGTGGTCTTGCCTGACGATTCCGGACCATAGATCTCAATCACCCTGCCACGCGGGTATCCTCCCACGCCCAGAGCCACGTTCAGACCGATGGACCCGGTGGAGATGACCGGCACCTCCTCGACCTTCTCATCGCCCATCATCATGATCGATCCTTTGCCGTAGGTCTTCTCTATCTTATCCATCGCTGACCGCAGTGCTTTTAGCTTCTCACTGTTCTTGTTCTCTTTTTCCTGTTCCATAATGTATTGTTGGTTTGTTTCTTTTTTAAGCCCTGTAACCCTCAAAGGTATAAAAAAAGTTCATATGAACCGACTGGATGAGTGGCACATTTTTATGCCAGTCGATAAATTCCTCCTGGCAACGCTTTCACCACATTTTTCACCTCTAACTCCAGCAGTGTGAGGAATAACTCTGTCACAGGGATGTTAAGCTCAATGGAGAGGTTATTGACCTGCATCGTCTCCTGTTGTCTGAGCAATTGGCAGATCTGCTCCTCCTCCGCTGTCAGCTCCGTGAATAACGTTTTCTGTACCGGGTTTTCAGCTTTTGCCTGTTTCTCCCATCCCATGTGTGCCAGGAACTGGCCGGTGCTGTGCAGCAGGACAGCCTGGTTGTTGGCGATGAGATGGTTGCAGCCTGCCGACATTGGGTCTTTCACCCGCCCTGGGAGGGCAAACACCTCACGATAGTATGAGTTTGCAATATCAGCTGTGGTGAGCGAACCACCTTTCTCGCCCGACTCGACCACCACCACTGCGTCGGCTATCCCGGCTACGATGCGGTTGCGTTTCACGAAGTTGTGCCGGTCGGGGTTGGTCTCGCTGGGGAACTCGGTGAGCAGCGCCCCCGTTTTCAACATCTCAATAGCGGTCTGCCGGTGCAGGGAGGGGTAGATACGGTCCAGGCCGTGGGCCAGCACCGCCACGGTGGAGAGTCCCTCTCTGAGTGCTGACCGATGGGCGCAGATATCGATGCCGTAGGCCAGTCCGCTTACAATCAGGATGTCGGGATCATGCTCCGACAACTCACGGATAAATGTCTCACAAAACTGCGTTCCCTGGCGCGTGGCATTGCGGGTACCCACCACGCTGACCACCTTGCTGCGGTTCAGATCAGTCTGTCCCCTGACGTAGAGCAGTATCGGTGCATCGATGCATTGGGTAAGCCGCTGTGGGTAGGAGGGATCGGTAAAGAAAAGGGCTTGCAGGTTGTTTTTTGTGATAAAGGTAAGCTCTTTTTCTGCCCGACGGAGCACCTCAGGGTTGCGGATCTCATCGATCACCTTCTCCGGGAGCCGGGGGATCGCTTTGAGCCGCTGCCTGCTCTCCCGGAAGATCGCCTCCTCATCACCCACGATCTCCATCAGGTTGCGGGCATGCATCACCCCCACGCCTTTGATCAGCGTGAGCGCGATCCGGTATAGGGTTTTGTTGTTCATGAGAATAAGCTATAAGCTGAAAAGGAACCTTAACCGATGTAATCCCTGAAAGCGCGGTCAAACAGTTCCGGTTTCGACAGCTTGCCGTTCACCAGATTGACCACCTCGATCTTCGCCCTGGCGCAGACAACTCCATCCTTTGCACGAATGATCTCCTGATGGAAGATGTACTTCACCCCAATCCGCTCCAACCGGGTGACGGTGCAGCGGAAGAGATCCATCCCGATAAGGGGTACCTTGTAGCGGATCTCCACCTTGGCAACTACTGCATCGATACCCTCGAGGTGCAGTTGGTGGAAATTCAATCCCACCTTCTCCAGAAACTCATGTCTCGCTACCTCGAAGTAGTGCTGATAGTTGGCATTGTTCACATGCCCCTGTGTATCGCACTCATAATCACGCACCTTTAGCGTAAGTTCAAAAAGAGGTTCAGCCATGCATTTTTCTTTTTTCTGATTTTACTGTTTATTTTTCAACCATTCCCGGGCATTGGCGAATGCTTCCATCCAGGGGGTCACCTCATGCTTCCTGTGGGCAAATGGATAGTAAGCATTCTGCCAGGGGAAGATGGTGCGCTCCAGGTGGGGCATCATGGCCAGGTGGCGGCCGTCGCGTGAGCAGACGGCGGCAGTGGCATGGTCGGAGCCGTTGGGGTTACCGGGGTACGCGTCATACACATATTTCGCCGCAATATGGTAGGTGGATTCCTCCTCCGGCAAGACGAAGCGACCTTCGCCGTGGGCCACCCAGATGCCCAGTTTGGTGCCCCCGAGTGATCGGAACAGCACCGATTCATTCTTTGGGATCTCCACACTCACGAATGCCGACTCAAACTTATGGGACAGATTATGCGCCATCCTGGGATGTTTTTCACCCATTTCAGGGTAGATCAGTCCCAGCTCCATCAGCAGCTGGCAGCCGTTGCAGATGCCCAGGCTCAGGGTATCTTCGCGGGCAAAATAGTTTTCGAGCGCCGTTTTTGCCTTTTCGTTATAGCGGAAGCCGCCGGCCCATCCCTTGGCGGAACCCAGCACGTCGGAGTTGGAGAAGCCGCCGCAGAAGACGGCAAACTGCACATCCTCCAGCGTCTCGCGACCCGAGGTGAGGTCGGTCATGTGCACATCCTTCACATCAAAGCCTGCCAGGTAAAGGGCATAAGCCATTTCACGTTCTCCGTTGGTTCCTTTTTCGCGGATGATCGCCGCGGTGAGG
>JAHDQF010000025.1 GCA_018433945.1 Proteiniphilum sp.
AAGAAACCGCATTTTATTATATTGATGGCCACGTAAAAGTTTATAGCGGATATAAAGCCCATTTGGGAAAGAAACATATTTCACGACTGAAACTATGTTTACCGGGTATGACTGAGTTTTGGGTTAACAATTCCGAGGGATTGCCATATTTTGTTGTAACCGGAGAAGTAAACGAGAAAATGCAAGAGATGATTTTAGATAAAATTCTTCCGGAATTACTTGAAAATGTTGCCATAAAAATTACTGAAGAACAATTGCAAGCAGATCCTGACTTGCCAAGATTTACCCTTGTCTTCGATCGGGAAATATCCAGTCCTGAATTTTTTGACAAATTGTGGTCAGAATATCGGGTAGCAATATTAACCTACAAAAAAAATGTAAAAGATAAATGGCCGGAAAGTGATTTTACGGAACATGAAATAGAGATAGATTCCAATAAAGTTAAAATGGAACTTTGTGAAAAAAACACAGAATGGAATCATGTAAAGTTGCGAGAAGTAAGAAAAAAAAATAATGATAACTCTCATCAGACAAGTATTGTAACAACCAACAGAAAATTATCGCTCATTCTTATTGCCATAAAAATGTTTAGTCGTTGGACACAGGAAAATTTTTTCAAATATCTGATCAGTGATTACGACCTTGACAGAATCGTTTATTATATTGTTAATGAGATTGATAAAGACTTCAAGGTGGTTAATCCACTCCATCGTAAACTGACTAACAAATTGAAAAAAACAAGAGAAAAAATTGCCCGCAGAAAAGCAATTTTATATGAGCTTGTTCATCAAAATTTAGAAGATGATGCGGATGAAACAGAAAAGAATTTTATTGATCAGAGTAAACTAAAAGAAGAATTACAAGAATTTGAAGCTGAGGAAAAAGAACTTATCGAACAACGGAATCAACTCCCCTATAAGATAGCCATAAAGGAGATGGAAGAAAAAGAGAGATACAATAAGCTTGATATTGAAAGCAAACTTTTTCAGAATATAATCAAGATGATTTGTTACAGGGCAGAAACAAGTTTTTCCATTTTACTGGCTGCAAATTATAAGAAAAAAACGCATGAAATGAGAGCTTTGACTAAAAGTCTTATTAAAACAAAAGCTAATATAATACCCGACTATAAAAATGAAACTTTAACGATAGAATTATACTCACTATCTAATCCCAGAGATAATAAAGCAGCAATAGAAGTATGTCAAACTTTAAATGATAGTGAGACAAAATTTCCGGGGACAAATTTAAAATTAATCTATAAATTTGCGACAGATTAAACTACGATAGGTAAGGAGTTCTGAAATTACAGAGGTAAAATTAGCAGGGCAGAGTGAAATAAAATTGCACTTTGCCTAAAAATTACTCCGCCATGAATATTTTGGGCTTCCGAATCCGAAATATTTTTTAAAGAACAGGAAATGTGCAGATACTTATCGCCACAATAACAATAGGTTTTCCGCGTTCTATCGTATCGAATATCTATTCCCATTATTCTCATTTCCTCCAGAATATTAAACAGTTGCCGTTTGTTCAAACGCAGTTTACGGGCAAAAGAATCCGGCGAACCCGTGGATTCATTGTAGATAAGATCATGAATATACTCCATTCGGTCAATTTGTTGAAAAAGTGTCATAGCCTCTTGTTTTATAAAATGCAATCATCTATATTGCTTCATGCGATAATAGTCATATACAACTGATAAATACGCCTGATCCCAAAATGCACTATATTATTTACAGCATAATAGAAACAAAATAAGGAAATGAAGAGGTATCTTATCCGGCTACGGCAGGGCTATTTTGCCTTTTCTGAATATAAGAACAAGCCTGATTTTTCCCTTTATTTTGCCAACAGGATTTACCGTCCGTCCTACATCAGCCTGCATACAGCATTGTCGTTCTACGAAATGATACCGGAAGCGGTGGTGCAGATTACCAGTGTTACATCGCTTAAAACGGCATCTTTCGCCAATGACTTCGGCGAATACGCTTATAAGAATGTCAAGGAGAACCTGATGTTCGGGTACGAGTTAAAGCCAATGGCGGACAACCGCACCATACAGTTTGCCACACCCGAAAAGGCATTGCTTGATTTGCTGTATCTTTATCCATTCTACAACAACGAGCAGGAATTAGAAGAATTGCGTCTGGATGAAGATTACCTGCACGACGATTTGAACAGGGATTTACTGATGGATTACTGCGCCAGGTTTCAAAGTAAGGCGCTGGACCATCGGGTAAAACTACTTTTAAAGACTTATGATTTATGAAAATAAGACAGTCGCTTCGGTAACAGCATGGAAGAAGCACAAATCCGTAAAATATCGTAGTTTTGTTTTGACTGTAAAATAATAAATACCTATTTTTGTTTTGTATATAAAATAATAATCCGTTAGGTTTGCTACAACCTCGATAGCAGCGACGGGACGTATGACCGGGAAGTAAAAGCACTGCTGAAAATTGCCGAAATATTGGAATGCAACAAACTGCTGATTATTACCCGTGATGCAGAACGAACGTTAGAGATGAACGGTAAAACAATTGAAGTTATTCCGGTATGGAAGTGGCTGCTGAATCTACCATAAATGGTCACTCCATTTTTAACCACGAAGGTACCTATCTTATTTGATAATGTGTTTCTGAAAAATGACACACGAATACTTGGAAATACCTCGATTTTCATGTAATTTTGTCAAACTAAAAATAATAAAAAATGAGATTCGAAACGATTGAAATAAAAAATACAAAAGGAACGCAGTCAATCAGAATTCCCCGCAAGATGAAAATAAATGATGATAAGGCTTATTTGAAGAAAGTGGGCAATTCGCTTCACGTTATTCCTTTCCATCATGCATGGCAAAACATGATTGACAGCCTGGGGTTATTTACATCCGATTTTATGGAAGAGCGGGGTCAAACGACCAATCAGCAACAACGTGAAAAGTTCGACGAATGAAATACATGTTGGATACCAATATTTGCATTTACATCATCAAGAAAAAGCCGGTAAATGTACTCGATAGATTTAAAAAGTTGCCCGTCGGCAGCATCGGAATTTCTGCTATTACGTTGGCTGAACTGCAATACGGTATCATGAAGAGTGCAAACCCCGAAAAGAATCAGGATGCACTCGACAAGTTTCTAACCCCGTTGGAGATTCTCGATTTTGACTATCCCTGCACATTAGAGTATGGAGTCATCCGGGCTTGTTTGGAAAGGGAGGGAACTCCCATCGGCCCTTTGGATACTTTGATAGCAGCTCATGCTAAAAGTGCGGATGTAATTTTGGTCACAAATAATGAAAGGGAATTCGAGCGTGTTCCCGGATTAAAAATCGAAAACTGGGCAACGACGAAATAATTCTTTCTTTTCTCCGGCAATCTACACAAAACGTGTAAACCAGAACATAAAACGGGTTACACGTTTTTGCACATCAGGGTAAACCTGATGCACCTACATTTTTCAAAGCTCATAATTTGAAGCGAAATTTTTAAATGAGATTGTCAGTCCTTTTTCTTTCTTTCATGATGGCTTTCTGCCTCAAACGGGAAGCATAAATATATTCTTCGTGGCTGTTGTGGAAAGTTTCGTAGTATTTTTCCACCACATTTTCAGTGTTGGAAATGGCATCAGTGTATTCCCTGTAAACATCATTCAGTTCCTGCGTTGTCAAAGCAAGCTTTTGGGCAATATCTATATATTCAGTACTCTTCAGTTGTTCCTGCAGGTACTCCATCGCCTTTACAAATCGCTCATGCTCTTTACCGGAAATGCCGCGCATATCTTTGTTATTATTGGGAAAATTACCGTCTGTCAATGATTTGAAGCAACAAAGGAATAACATTTTTGTTACGATTCAATTACGCCACGGTTAAGAAATTGTTGCGTTAAAACATTCACTGTGTAGCATCACCGGTTTTGTGCTTCCCCTGAAAAAAGTTGACTCATTCACCAATTTTTGTATCTTTGACATGCTAAAAAGAAGCATACTGTAAGAAATTATGACAGAAAATAAAAATTATATTCCCTCGTTCGATCCTTCCAAAGGGATTGAATTCGGGATCTATACCCTGGGCGACCATTTAATGAATCCGCATACGGGAAAACGTATCAGCGCCCAACAGCGGCTGCGGGAGATCGTTGAAATGGCTAAACTGGCGGACGAAGCGGGACTCGATGTGTTTATAGTGGGTGAGAGCCATCAGGATTATTTCGTTTCGCAGGCGCATCGCGTGTTGCTGTCGGCTATAGCCCAGGCAACCACCAATATAAAGATTTCAAGCGGATCAACCATTATCAGCACTTCCGATCCGGTGCGGGTATATGAAGATTTCGCCACCATCGACCTGCTGAGTAACGGGCGTGTCGAGGTTGTCGCCGGACGTGCTTCACGGATAGGGCTTTTTGAGCTGCTCGGCTATAATTTACGCGATTATGAAGCGCTGTTTGAGGAGAAATTCAACCTGTTGCTGCAAATCAACCGCAGTGAATCCGTAACGTGGGAAGGAGCGTTCCGGCCACCGCTGAACAACGCACATATCATTCCACGCCCGCTGAGAGGGCAATTGCCGATTTGGCGAGCAGTAGGCGGAAGTCCCGGTAGTGCGGTATTGGCCGGACGTGCCGGAGTGCCGATGTATATGGCTCATTTAGGCGGTACTGTCGGCGCATTCAAAAATACGCTCGCCGCTTATCGCGAAGCGGCCTCGGAAAGCGGCTACGATCCCGCCACCTTGCCGGTTGCCACGGCCGGATTTTTTTATGCAGCGGAAGACACGCTCACCGCTTTACGCGAATATTACCCGCATATCAACGAAGGAATGAAGGCGACCAACGGACGGGGTTTCCCCAAGCAACTCTTTGCGCAGGCGCAAGATGTCCGCAGCATTATAAATGTCGGTTCGGCGCAACATATCATTGAAAAAATTCTCTATCAGCACGCACAATTCGGACAGCAGCGTTACATTGCCCAACTGGATTTCGGCGGTGTGCCCTTCGATAAAATCCGTAAGAATATCGAAATCATCGGCAATGAAATTTTGCCGGCTGTTAAAAAATATACAGCTAAAAAGGAGGATTAACCGATGAATATTGTTGTTGTTTCCAGCTCCAAGGTGGGCGTCAAAACGCAGACAGCCACAAAGAAAGTGGTCGGACTGATACAAGAGCATTACCCCGAAGCGTCTTTGACGTTATTGGATTTAAAAGAGCTTGACATTGTGTTTAGCGACGGGCGCAATTACCTTGATTATACGGGAGATACGGGATATGTAACGGAAACGGTCATGGATGCCGACGTGATCTTTATAGGGTCCCCGACTTTTCAGGGTTCCATACCCGCCACGTTAAAAAATATCTTCGACCTGCTGCCGGAGAACGCTTTATATCATAAAACGGTAGCGATCATCATGACGGCCGGAACGCCTAAGCATTTTCTGGTGGCGGAAACCCAGCTCAAGCCGATATTGAGTTATATGAAAGCCAATATCGTACCGAATTATGTGTTCATTGAAGATAAGGATTTCGTGCTGCAGGAGATTGTCAATGACGATGTTTTGTTGCGTTTGGAAACATTGGTTGAGAACACGATGGTTTTAGCACGAACCTACCGGGAGATATGGCGCCAGCAGGAAGAGTCCTATGATTTTTAACCCTGTTCTAACCAGACTTTGACGCTTTCCAAAGCTAAATTTACTCCTTCCGTTCGTATGTCAAATCTTCCATAGGCGATCTCCACTGACGGACTTTTTCACGCTATTCCGAAATAAAGAAATCCGATCGTGTCTTTCCCAATAAATTGATTAATTTTGTAGTGATATTTCAGTGCATCATTGAAGCCACAACATTGTTGGCAAAAAGGGTTGAGACTGAGAACTGCCATAGGAGATAAGATTGTTTGGTTTTCTTTTGATATATTTTTTCTTCATTTTCAACCATAATGTTAATTAAACAAGATTAAAGTAACATTTTTCTCATTTTTGTTTTGCATTTAAAACAAAGTGCTTATATTTGCACCGGAGTTCTTTTGCAATTCCTCCAAAAACAGGTTATCAGAACATCCACAATAAAAAACCGTGTAATATGTCAACATTACGATTTAAAGCTGTAGAAGAAGCATCGAAAAGAGTACCCTCCGAGGTTACCGTTCCCGGTCTGCCATCGGAGTATTACGGAAAATCTGTGTTCAACAGAACACAGATGGAAAAGTACCTTTCGAAAGAAACAGTGAAAACTATCCTCGAAGCGATTGATCAGGGTACCACACTGCATCGTGAAATTGCCGATCATGTGGCAGCCGGCATGAAGATGTGGGCCACCGAGATGGGGGCAACCCATTACACTCACTGGTTTCAGCCTCTCACGGAAGGAACAGCGGAAAAGCACGATTCGTTCATTGATTATGCAAACGGTCTCCACGGAGGCGTGATCGAGCGTTTCTCGGGCAAGCTGCTGGCTCAGCAGGAACCCGATGCATCAAGCTTTCCCAGCGGCGGTATCCGCAACACCTTCGAAGCCCGGGGATATACCGCCTGGGACCCCTCTTCTCCGGCATTCATTATGGACGGCACGTTATGCATTCCCACCGTATTCATTTCCTATACCGGAGAGGCATTGGACTACAAAACACCGCTGCTGAAAGCACTCTCGGCAGTCGACAAAGCAGCTGTAGAAGTCTGTAAACTGTTCTACCCCGAAGTTAAAAAGGTATATTCTTTCCTGGGATGGGAACAGGAATATTTTCTGGTGGACCAGGCTCTGTATTCCGCACGACCCGACCTGATTCTCACTGAACGTACGCTCATGGGGCACGAAAGTGCCAAAAACCAGCAATTGGAAGACCACTATTTCGGGGCTATTCCACCGCGTGTGGCTGCATTTATGCGCGAACTTGAAATTGAAGCCTACAAGTATGGAATCCCCCTGAAAACCCGTCACAACGAAGTAGCTCCCAACCAGTTTGAGCTGGCACCCATTTTCGGGGAGACCAATCTGGCGGTGGACCAGAACCTGCTGGTGATGACGCTGATGCATAAGATTGCCGCAAAACATCATTTCAAAGTGCTGCTGCACGAAAAACCGTTTGCCGGCATCAACGGATCGGGCAAACACAACAACTGGTCACTTGCTACCGACACCGGTATCGGACTCTTCACTCCCGGCAAGACAGCCAATGAAAACCTGCTTTTCGTGACGATTCTTGTGAATACATTAGTGGCGGTGTACAAATACAACTCACTACTGAAAGCATCTATCATGTCGGCCAACAATGCACACAGACTGGGAGCCAACGAAGCCCCTCCCGCCATTATATCCGTATTTCTCGGGAAACAGATATCGGCCGTTCTGGATAAAATTGAATACAGTTCGGAAGATGATGACATCACTGTGGATGAATTGAAAGAGATGAAGCTGGGTATATCACATATTCCGGAAGTGCTGATCGACAATACAGACAGAAACCGTACCTCTCCGTTCGCTTTTACCGGAAACCGCTTTGAGTTCAGGGCTGTAGGTTCATCGGCAAACTGCTCATCGGCCATGACAGCATTGAATTCAGTCGTCGCTGCACAGCTGATCGATTTCAAAAAAGAAATCGACACAAAAATGGAAAAAGGGATGCAAAAGGAAGAGGCCATCTTCGACACCTTGCGTCTTTATATCAAAGCATCAAAACCCATCCGGTTTGAAGGGAACAACTACAGCGAAGAGTGGAAAGAAGAAGCTGCAAAGCGCGGACTGGACTGTGAAACAAGCGTCCCCCTCATATACGATGCCTATACGTCGCCTGAGTCAGTGGAGATGTTTGAAAGCATCGGCGTATTGAACGAAAAGGAACTTCATGCCCGCAATGAAGTGAAATGGGAGACCTACACCAAGAAAATTCAGATTGAAGCCCGTGTGCTGGGCGATCTGTGTATGAATCACATCATCCCGGTGGCAACGGAATACCAGTCCATGTTGCTCGACAACCTCTTCAAGATGAGAGCCGTCTTCGACAAAGAGAAGGCCGATAAATTATCGAAAGAAGATGCAGTACTCATCGAAGAGATCGCCGACCATATCGCGGCCATAAAGAGCAATGTGGACGCCATGGTGGATGCCCGCAAAGTGGCCAACAAACTGGAGGATGCCCGCGAGAAGGCGGTGGCCTACCATGACACGGTCTGCTCCTACTTCGATATCATCCGTTATCACGTGGATAAGCTGGAACTGATTGTGGATAATCAGATGTGGACGCTGCCCAAATACAGGGAGCTGCTATTCATCAGCTGAGAGACATTCTCTATAAATCAGATAGCTGTTTAGAAAACAGTTTTGGAATAGCGGGTAAGTGATTATCTGCTATTTTTTGACAAAAAAAAAGAATATTGAAAATGAAGCAACAAGAAAATATCTACCGACAACTCAGCGAGTCCGAGCAACAATCACTCTACAGTTTTGACAACGAGCATGATGCCTGTGGCGTAGGGCTCGTGATGACCCTCACAGGTGAAAAAACGCACGACATTGTGGAGAAAGGGATACAGGTGCTCGAGAACATGGTGCATCGCGGTGCGGAGAGTGCCGACAGGGTTACCGGCGATGGTGCCGGCATCCTGGTGCAGATCCCACACGAGTTCATCCTGCTGCAAGGCATTGCTGTCCCGGAAGAGGGACGATACGGTACCGGGTTGATCTTCCTCCCGAAAGAGGAGAAAAAGAGAGCCCGCTACCTGCAGGTGATCAGAGAGGTGATAGCTTCCGAAGCGCTCACGCTGATCGGCCTGCGAGACCTGCCCGTCAACAGCAGCTGCCTGGGCGAAATAGCTCTCTCCAACGAACCACACATTGTTCAGATCTTCCTAACAGGGCCCGGTAGCCGGGAGGAGCTGGAAAGAAAGCTTTATCTGACTAGAAAAAAGATTGAAAAAACCATCCTTCAATCGGGACTGGGAGAGGACAGGGATTTTTACGTGGTGAGCCTCTCTACAAAACAGATGATCTACAAGGGAATGCTTTCCTCCCTTCAATTGCGCAGCTACTTCCCCGATCTCTCCCACCCCCATTTTACCAGTCGTGTGGCGCTGGTCCACTCCCGATTCAGCACCAACACGTTCCCCACCTGGGATCTGGCGCAGCCTTTCCGCATGCTGGCTCACAACGGCGAGATCAATACCATCCGCGGCAACCGGCAGTGGATGCAGAGCCGGGAGAGCGTGCTCTCCTCTCCTCACTTCCCCGACATGGAGGCACTCTACCCGGTGATTCAGCCGGGCATGAGCGACAGTGCCTCGTTCGACAACGCCCTGGAGTTCCTGGTGATGACCGGCAAGTCGCTGCCTCACGCCATGGCAATGATGGTGCCGGAGAGCTTCAACGACAAGAATCCCATCTCTGATGCACTGAAAGCCTTCTATGAATACCACAGCATGCTGATGGAGCCCTGGGATGGACCCGCCACCCTTCTCTTCAGCGATGGACGCTATGCCGGCGGTATGCTCGACCGCAACGGTCTCCGACCGGCACGCTATACCATTACCTGTGACGGTATGCTGATTCTCGCCTCTGAGACCGGTACCCTGGAGATGGATGGTTCCAATATCAAAGAAAGGGGCCGACTCAAACCGGGCAAAATGATGATGGTCGATACCCATACCGGCCGTATCTATCGGGATCAGGAACTGAAAGAGGAGCTAGCTTCCGCCTTTCCCTACCGGCAGTGGCTCAACAACAATTGCCTGCATCTGGAGGAGATTGCATCCGGCAGAAAAGTGAACAACGAATTGGAGAACAGGGAGATACTGCTCAAAGCATTTGGGTACACCACAGAAGATATTGAGCTGTTGATCAAGCCAATGGCGCTGGAGGGCAAAGAACCGGTCTCCTCGATGGGTAACGATGTCACTCCAGCCGCCTTCTCCGACAAGCCGCAGCGCCTTTTCAACTACTTCCGGCAACAGTTTGCCCAGGTCACCAATCCGCCCATCGATCCCATCCGGGAGGAGTTGGTGATGTCGCTCACCGGATACATCGGTGCCATCCACCAGAACCTGCTGCAGGAGATACCGGAGCTTTCGCCCATCGTCAGAATCAAAAGCCCGATCCTCACCAACACCCAGATAGATATCCTCACCAACCTGCGCTACAAAGGATTCTCAGCCGCGGTGATCCCCATGCTGTTCGATTCGGAAAGAGGCGCCGAGGGGTTGCAGGAGTCACTCGACACCCTCTGCCGTTCTGTGGAACAGGCAGTGGATGAAGGGAAGCACTTCATCGTGCTCAGTGACCGTGGCGTAGACGCCACACATGCCCCCATTCCCTCGCTACTGGCCACCTCGGCGGTACACCTCTACCTGGTGGAACGGCGCAAGCGAATGCAGACCGACATCGTAGTAGAGAGCGCAGAACCACGCGAGGTGATGCACTTCGCCCTGCTTTTTGGCTTTGGCGCAAATGCGGTGAACCCTTACCTGGTCTTCGCCGAGTTGGCCCAACAGGTGAAGAGAGGGGCGCTTCAGCTCGATTTCGACACGGCAAAGAGAAACTATATCCAGGCAGTGAACAAGGGGTTGCTCAAGGTGCTCTCCAAAATGGGCAACTCCACCCTGCGCAGCTATCGCGGTGCCCATATCTTCGAGGCACTGGGAATCTCCGCCAACCTGCTCAACCGCTATTTCCGGGGCATCTCCTCCAAGATCGGCGGCATCGGGCTGGAGGAGGTGGCACAAGAGGTGTTGCAGCCCCACCACGAAGCATTTTTCCAGGATGAAAATGAACCATTTCACCTGCGCAACCTGGGACAGTATGCCTATCGCATCGAGGGTGAGTACCATGCCTGGAACCCTGAGACGGTGTCACGATTGCAGATAGCCACCCGCACAGGTAACTATGAACTCTTCAAGGAGTACACGCAACTGATCAACGAGAAGGAAAAACCGGCATTTATCCGCGATATGCTCGATTACGCCAGGGAGCCGATTGACATATCGGAGGTGGAACCGGTTGAAAAGATCATGAAACGGTTCTGCACCGGCGCCATGTCGTTTGGCTCCATCAGCAAAGAGGCCCATGAAGCGCTGGCCATCGCCATGAATATCATCGGTGGTCGCAGCAACACCGGCGAAGGAGGGGAAGATCCCGAGCGGTTCAAACCGCAGGAGGACGGATTGTCGCGCAGAAGTGCCATCAAACAGGTCGCTTCCGGACGGTTCGGCGTCACCACCGAGTACCTGGTCAACGCCGACGAGCTGCAGATCAAGATTGCACAGGGTGCCAAGCCGGGTGAGGGGGGACAGCTCCCGGGTTACAAGGTGGACCAGATCATCGCAAAAACACGCCATTCCATCCCCGGCATCTCGCTCATCTCTCCCCCGCCCCACCATGATATCTACTCGATAGAAGACCTGGCACAGCTGATCTTCGACCTGCGAAACGTGAACCCCCAGGCGGTCATCAGCGTGAAGCTGGTGTCCGAAAGCGGTGTGGGCACCATCGCTGCCGGCGTTGCCAAGGCGAAAGCCGACCTGATCGTGATCAGCGGTGCGGAGGGAGGCACCGGCGCCAGCCCCTCCAGCTCCATCAAGCATGCCGGCCTCCCACTGGAGATAGGGCTGGCCGAGACGCAACAGACGCTGGTGATCAATAACCTGCGCGGCATGGTCACCCTGCAGACCGACGGACAGCTGAAGACAGGTCGCGACATCGTGATCGCCGCGATGCTGGGTGCCGAGGAGTATGGCTTCGCCACCAGCGCCCTGATTGTGTTGGGCTGCGTGATGATGCGCAAGTGTCACCTCAACACCTGCCCGGTGGGGGTTGCCACCCAGGATGCAGCACTCCGTAAACGCTTTATTGGCAGGTATGAATACCTGGTCAACTACTTCCGTTTTCTGGCAGAGGATGTGCGCGAACAACTGGCAGCGATGGGCTTCCGTTCGCTCAACGAAATCATCGGCAGGTCATACCTGCTGCAACGGAAGCATTACCCTGAATATCCGAAGACGGAGAAGATTGATCTCTCCCGGATCACCTGGTTCCCGGAAGAGGGACAACGAAACGCGCTCCGAAAAATGGGAGACCGTCATCAGTTGCCTGAAGAACTGACCGACCGGAAGCTGCTCCAGGAGGCTCTGCCGGCCATCGAGTTCCGTCAGCCGGTAGGGATCAAGTTGAAGATACGCAATACCAACCGTACCACCGGCGCCATGCTCTCGGGCGAGATTGCCCGCCGCTACGGTCATGAGGGCTTGCCCGACCATACCATCTCCGTTTGGTTCGATGGCTCTGCAGGCCAGAGTTTCGGCGCTTTTCTGGTGAAAGGAATCACTTTCTACCTGCACGGTGACACCAACGACTATCTCGGCAAGGGACTATCGGGCGGCCAGATAGTGGTGACACCCCCGCGTGGCAGCACTTTCAAGGCGGAAGAGAATATCATCTGCGGCAACACAACCCTCTATGGTGCTACCTCCGGCGCGGTCTACATCAACGGCGTGGCGGGTGAACGCTTCTGCGTCCGCAACTCGGGTGCCCTGGCCGTGGTGGAGGGTGCCGGCGACCACTGCTGCGAGTACATGACCGGCGGCTGTGTGGTGGTGCTGGGACAGGTGGGTCGTAACTTCGCCGCCGGCATGAGTGGTGGCGTGGCCTATGTGCTCGATGAGCAGGGCGACTTCGACTACCACTGCAACATGGAGATGGTGGAGCTCTCCCTGGTAGAAGAGCTCTCCGACATCCGTGAGTTGAAAGAGATGATCGGGAAGCACCATCAGTATACCAACAGTGATCAGGCCGGTCGTATACTGGCTGAATGGGATCGTTATCTGGAGAAATTCATCAAGGTAACACCCATCGAGTATAAGAAGGTCTTACAAGAGCGGAAGATCGCAGAGCTGGAGAAAAAGATCGCCGTGGTGGAGAGAGATTATTAACAGGCTCTTCCGGTGAGGAGCACCAAAAAAAAGATTGAATGGGTAACCCAAAAGCATTTATAACGATCGGCCGCAAGGTGGCCGGCTATCGTCCCGTGAGCGAACGAATATATGATCATGCGGAGGTGGAGCAGACCCTCAACAGGGAAGACCGTCGTGAGCAGGCCTCCCGCTGCATGGACTGCGGCATCCCTTTCTGTCACTGGGCATGCCCCCTGGGCAACAAGATGCCGGAGTGGCAGGATCACATCTATCGTGGGGACTGGAAAAGAGGGGTGGAGGTGCTGCATGAAACCAACAACTTCCCGGAGTTCACCGGTAGGGTCTGTCCCGCACCCTGCGAGAAATCCTGTGTGCTGGCGCTGCACGAGGCACCGGTGACCATCCGCGAGAATGAGGCCTCGGTGACCGAGGTGGCTTTTATGGAGGGGATGATCCAGGCACGCCCACCGAAAAGACGTACTGGTAAAAGCGTGGCGGTGATCGGCTCCGGGCCGGCGGGACTGGCTGCCGCACAACAGCTGAACCATAAGGGGCACAGCGTCATTGTCTATGAACGGGACAATAGTCCGGGGGGATTGCTTCGCTACGGCATTCCCAACTTCAAGCTGAACAAGAAAGTGATCGACCGGCGACTGGCGCTGCTCCGCGAAGAGGGGATCGAGTTCGTCACGGGCACCGAGATTGGCAGGGATATCTCCGGAAAGGAGATCATGGAACGTCATGATGCGATATGCCTGGCCGTAGGTGCCGGCAAACCGAGGGACATCACCCCGGAGGGACGTGACCTGAAGGGGATCCACTTCGCGATGGCGTTTCTCTCGCAACAGATCCGGCAGCTCCAGGGAGAGACCTCACCTGAAGAGGAGCAGATCAGCGCTGCCGGGAAGCATGTGCTGGTGATCGGTGGCGGCGATACCGGCTCCGACTGTGTGGGCACGGCCATACGACAAGGAGCCCTTAGTGTCACCCAGATAGAGATCATGCCCAAGCCACCGGCAGGTCACAACCCTGCCACTCCCTGGCCCAGCCCCTATCCGCAGGTGCTCAAAACCTCCTCCTCACACGAGGAGGGTTGTACCCGCCGCTGGCAAATCAATACCCTCGCTTTCCGTGGAGAGCAGGGAGAAGTGCGCGAAGCGCTCGTGGAGGAGATCCGCTGGGAGAGAGATGAGAACGGACGTTTCACCATGGCCTCCACAGGCAAAACGGAAACCATCAAGGCGGAACTGGTGCTGCTGGCACTTGGCTTTGTGCACCCTGAACATGAAGGGCTGCTCAATGAGCTGGGGGTGGCCTACGATGTGCGGGGAAATGTAGCGGTAGACAAGCAACACGGCAGCAGCGTACCCAAAGTCTTCGCCACGGGCGATGCCATGATGGGAGCCAGCCTGGTAGTGAAAGCGATTGCCTCGGGACGAAAAGTGGCGGAAGATATTCATCAATCCCTGTCGTAAAATTATTTTGCTACGCGATATCTGGCTGCAAACGTTATTCGACTTCGTCGATTTTCAGCTTACGCTGTGATTCGCTACGCGATATTCGTGCTTCGCACGCAATAACCATCTGAATTTACATAGTAAATTTGAATTACAACCGAATTACTATCGAATAACTTTAATATTATGTGTGGAATAGTCTGTACATTCAATCTGAAAAAACCGGAGGAGCAATTGCGGCCACAGTTGCTGGAAATGTCAAAAAAACTGCGCCATCGCGGCCCGGATTGGTCGGGTATCTTTTCGTGCAGCAACGCCATTCTGGCGCACGAGCGGCTCTCGATCGTAGACCCGGCGTCAGGGAAGCAACCCTTCGTCAGCAAAGACGGGAAATTGGTGCTGGCTGTGAACGGCGAAATATACAATCACCGCGATATCCGCAAGAGGTACGAAAATGAGTATGAATTTCTCACCCACTCTGACTGCGAAGTGATACTGGCACTGTACCGCGACAAAGGGCCCGATTTTATGGAAGAATTGAACGGCATCTACGCCTTTGCGCTCTATGATACCGAAAAGAATGTCTTTCTGATCGGACGCGATCATATCGGCATCATTCCATTATACCAGGGATGGGACCGGGATGGAAGCTATTATGTAGCTTCCGAATTGAAAGCACTGGAAGGGTATTGCAACAAAATTGAAGAATTTATGCCGGGGCACTATTATTACAGTCCCGATGGGAAAGCGACAAAATGGTATGTGCGCGACTGGATGGATTATGAGCAGGTGAAAGACAATGTCTCGGATGTGGCAGAGTTGCGAAAGGCACTGGAGGATGCTGTGCAGCGCCAGCTGATGAGCGATGTGCCTTACGGGGTATTGCTCTCGGGCGGACTGGACTCCTCCATCATCTCTGCCCTGGCGAAAAAATTTGCCGCCAAGCGGGTGGAAACCGACAATAAAGAAGATGCCTGGTGGCCGCAACTGCACTCTTTTGCCATCGGGCTGGAAGGATCACCCGACCTGGCTGCGGCAAGAAAGGTTGCCTCCCACATCGGCTCCATCCATCATGAACTGCAGTACTCCATACAGGAAGGGCTCGATGCCATCCGCGATGTGATCTATCATATCGAGACCTACGACGTGACTACGGTGCGCGCCAGCACTCCCATGTACCTGATCGCCCGTTATATCAAATCGATGGGGGTGAAGATGGTGCTTTCGGGCGAAGGGGCCGATGAAATCTTCGGGGGTTATCTCTATTTTCACAAGGCACCCAATGCTGAAGAGTTTCACAAAGAAACGGTACGAAAACTGAGTAAACTGCATCAGTACGACTGCCTGCGGGCCAACAAATCGTTGGCATCGTGGGGTGTGGAGGGACGCGTCCCTTTCCTCGACAAAGAGTTCCTCGACGTGGCCATGCGCCTCAACCCAAAGGATAAGATGGCCGGAAACGGCAGGATCGAGAAGCACATCCTCCGTGAGGCGTTTGCCGACTACCTCCCCGAAGAGGTGGCCTGGCGACAGAAAGAGCAGTTCTCCGACGGCGTGGGTTACGGCTGGATCGATACCCTGAAAGAGATCGCCAACCGGGAAGTGACCGACAATCAGATGGAGAATGCCCACCACCGCTTCCCGATTAACCCGCCGCTGACCAAAGAAGAATATGTGTACCGCACCATCTATGCTGATCTCTTCCCCTCCGACAGTGCCGCATCATGTGTGCCTTCCGTTCCTTCTGTGGCCTGCAGCACGCCAGTGGCTTTGGCATGGGACGAGGCCTTCCGGGAGAATGCCGATCCTTCCGGCCGGGCCGTCGGCACAGTTCATGAGCACGGCTATCAATAATCAGATATATTCATCACCGTAGCGGAACTTGACATCCGTCACGAAGTGCTTGATGCGCTGTTCTTCACTTTTTTTGCATATCAGCAGCACGTTATCCGACTCTGCCACAATATAGTCATCGAGTCCCTGAAGCACCACCAGCTTGTCATCACTCATTGCCACAATGTTGTCGGTGCTTTCAATATACAACGTTTTGCAGTTCAGTTGGGCATTGTTATCGCTGTCGCGTTGTGATACCTCGTGCAAGGCTCCCCAGGTTCCCAGGTCGCTCCAGCCGAAATCGGAGATATTCACGTAAACATTGTCCGCTTTCTCCAGTATCCCGTAATCGATGGAAATATTGGGACAGAAAGGAAAGGTCTCATCAACAAACTGTTTCTCACGTGGGGTATTGAAAAGCGCTTTGCCCTCATCGAACTTCTGAACCACATCGGGGAGATATTCCCTGAACGCATTCAGGATGCTGTTTACATTCCAGAGGAAGATACCTGAGTTCCACATAAACTCGCCGCTCTCCAGAAACTTCTTGGCCAGCTCCAGGTCGGGTTTCTCGGTGAAAGCCTTCACCTTTTCAATCCCCTCACAATTGTTACCATCCACCTGGATATATCCGTAGCCGGTCTCGGGACGGCTTGGCCTGATGCCCAGGGTGAGCAGCACAGGGTTCTCCTCCACAAAGGCCAGTCCTTTACGCATGTCAGCCACAAAGAGATCCTCTTTTAAGATCAGGTGATCGGAAGGGGCTACAATGATGTTTGCTTCCGGATCGACCGCATGAATGCGGTAGGAGGCAAAAGCGATGGCAGGAGCTGTATTGCGCCGCAACGGCTCCAGCAGCAACTGATTCTCGCTGAGCTCAGGAAGCTGCTGACGGGTCATCCCGGCGTAAGCATCGTTGGTGACGATATAGATATTTTCCAGTGGAACAATCTTTCTGAATCTGTCGTAAGTACTTTGCAACAGTGATCGTCCGGTGCCAAAGAAATCCAGAAACTGTTTTGGTTTGTCCTCTTTACTGAACGGCCAGAAACGACTGCCAACACCGCCGCTCATGATCACACAATAATTATGATTGTTTCGCATATCTAAGATTTATATGATTGATAAAAAAGGGATATCCGCTTCTGCCATGTCACATCTGTCTCCTCTTGAAACTAAATAAATAACACCTTTTTATGACATTTTGTTTCCTCAACGTCCAATTGCTCCTTAAAGATACAAAACTTATCGAAAGCGAAGTAGAAATGCCTGTTCTATCTTGCAAAAAAATGGTGGTTGGCTTTCATTATCATAAAAAAATAGCTACTTTTGCAGGCACATTTCAGCAATGCCCAGATGGCGGAATTGGTAGACGCGCTGGTCTCAAACACCAGTGGATTCACTTCCATGCCGGTTCGATCCCGGCTCTGGGTACAGGTGAAGGATCACTTAGTCCCTGTAATCAATTTGGTTACAGGGACTTTCTTATAACCGGAGTCACAAAATAGTCGCAAAAAAAACCACCCCGAAGGATGGCTTTTCACATATGATCAGAGATCAGTTTATTTGATTTTCTTATATCCGTAAACGGCCCTGTCGCCCAGCTCCTCTTCGATGCGAAGCAGCTGATTGTACTTGGCCATACGGTCGGAACGGCTCAGTGAACCGGTCTTAATCTGTCCGGCATTGGTAGCCACTGCAATATCGGCAATGGTTGCATCTTCCGTTTCACCGGAGCGGTGTGAAGTCACACTGGTATAACCATGACGGTGTGCCATCTCGATGGCATTCAGCGTCTCGGTCAGCGTACCGATCTGGTTCACCTTGATCAGGATCGAGTTGGCGCAACCCAGTTTGATACCCTTTTCCAAAAACTCCACGTTGGTCACGAACAGGTCGTCACCAACCAGCTGACATCTGTCACCGATCTTATCGGTGAGCAGCTTCCAGCCATCCCAGTCGCCTTCGTCCATGCCATCTTCAATCGAGTCAATCGGATATTGGGCGATCAGTTCTTCCAGGTAAGCCACCTGCTCTTCCCGGCTCCTTTTCTTACCATTCACACCTTCAAACTTTGAGTAGTCATAAACACCATCCTTGTAGAACTCAGATGCGGCACAGTCGAGACCAATCATCACATCCTTGCCCGGCTCGTAACCGGCATTCCTGATGGCAGTGAGAATCGATTCGAGTGCCTCTTCGGTACCACCCGACAGGTTGGGAGCAAATCCACCCTCATCACCCACCGCGGTGCTCAATCCCTTGTCATGCAATACCTTCTTCAGTGCGTGAAACACTTCGGAGCCCATCCGAAGACCCTCTCTGAAAGAGGTGGCACCCACGGGACGAATCATAAACTCCTGAAAAGCGATGGGAGCGTCTGAGTGTGATCCCCCATTGATGATGTTCATCATGGGAACAGGCAGTACGTAGGTATTGGTACCTCCAATATAACGATAGAGAGGAAGCCCCAGGTAATCGGCAGCTGCTTTTGCTACCGCCAGCGAAACACCCAGCAGTGCGTTGGCACCCAGGTTCGACTTGGTCCTGGTACCATCCAGCTCCAGCATCCTGGCATCGATACTGGTCTGCTCCAGTACGTTCATCCCCATCAATGCAGGGGCGATCACCTCATTGATATTGTGAACGGCTTTCAGCACTCCCTTACCCAGGTAGCGACCCTTGTCGCCGTCACGCAGCTCAAGCGCTTCGTTCTCACCGGTTGAAGCACCGGAAGGAACGGCAGCACGACCAAATGCTCCTGACTCAGTCAATACATCTACTTCCACGGTTGGATTCCCTCTCGAGTCCAACACTTCTCTTCCTGTAATACTTACGATTCTCATGTTGTTGAATTTTATAGTAATTATCTATGTTGTATGCTAAGCAATTATCTGATAAGATGATACCAGAAACAGTTCTGATGAAAAATCTGCATGCAAAGATACATTTTTTTTGCGAATCAGAGGGCTTGAAACGGGAAAGTTAGGTTAAAGGATAATAACGGAAGAGAAGCGTTCCTCGTCGTGGAGATGGATCAGGCTCCGCCTGCGTTCACCGTGGTAATCAGCACACTCAGGTTGGATGTGAGCAGCTTTACCGAGATGGCCATCAGGATTACGCCAAAAAACTTGCGGAGGATGTAGGCGCCGCTCTCACCCAGAAGTTTCTTCACCAGGTCGAGGTAGCGCAGCACCAGGTAAACAATCGCCATATTGAGGAGGACTGCCAGGATGATGTTGATGGCATGGTACTCTGCTCGCATGGAGAGAAGCGTGGTAAAGCTCCCGGGACCGGCGATAAGGGGAAAGACAACCGGGAACAGTGTCGAAGAGTTGTCGGAATTGGTACTGTCGTTCCTGAAGATCTCCACACCAAAAATCATCTCGATGGAGAGGATCAGCAAGACAATAGCCCCAGCCACCGCGAATGCCGATATGTCGAGTTGAAAGAGCTTCAGGATCCACTCACCCACGAAGAGAAACCCGACCAGAATGATCAGCGAATAGAAAGCGGCCTTTCCCGGGTTGATTGACTTGTTCTGGCTCCTCAGATTCAAAAAGATGGGCACGGAACCGGTCACATCAATAATGGCGAACAGAACCAAAAAAGCACTGATTATCTCAACTACGCTAAAAACCAACATCATTTTTTCCCTTCTTCCGGCCTGGCAGTTGCGGTAGCGGGTCCGTAACGGCTGTTCAGGAAAGTGATCACCTCGTTGGTGATGTCATACTTCTTATCGGCATATAACACGGTACTGGTGGTGCGGTTGCTGAAAATAATCTCATAAGGCTTATCCTTGCTGAACTCAATCATCCTTGCTTTGATGGTATCCTCCATCTGGATATTCAGCTTCTCCTGCTCCAGCATAAACTCCTGCGTGAGACGCTCGGCCAGTTGCTGATACTCCTGGTTCATCTGCAAAATCCGTTCCTGTTCCTGCTGCGCTCTTTGCTGGCTCAGGAAAGCATTGTTGCGCAGCTTGCGTTCAAACTCCTGGGCAGCCGAATTGATCTGGCTCTGCCGTTGGTTGAGGGTAGCACGGGTGCTCTCCTCTTTCCGTAACAGAGATTCATTCAGATCTTTCGCGAAGTTGTAGTTCATCAGGAGGGAATCCACATTCACATAGGCTATTGGCAGGGTCACCGACGAGTCGTTCAACAACATGGAGAGATCATTACCGGAGCTCTTACCGGAGGATTTACCGTCAGTGAAGTGCAGGATATAAAGGACAATAAGGGCAACCGCCAGCACACCGCTGACGATGTAAGGAATAGAATTCTTCATTGCAACGGATTTATAAATTTTCAGATCTTAGCAATTTCTCTATTGGACTCTCTCTTTGGCTCATTTCAGCATCCTGCGATGTGGCACAGTGAATACCCCTGTCCTGCATTGCCTGACACTCTCCAATGTGAAGGCTCGGGAAAGTACCCTTGCGGGAGAAGAAAACACGCACCCCCATGAGCAGGATAGCGATGAACAGTATGACAATTCCTATCAGTACAATTTTTATCATGTTATCTGTTTTTTAATGCCGCAAAGATAGTCCAATTAGACCATTAAACAGCACTTTTTCGCCTTAAAGATGCTAAATATTTTGTCCAGTTGCAAATTTTATCCTATTTTTATCCTCTACTTAACCATCAAAAAGAAACGAGATGACAACCATCAAGGAATTACAACCCACAGCCGTTTGGCGTTACTTCCACGACATCACCCAAATACCAAGGCCTTCGAAAAAAGAGGAGAAGATACTGGCTTATCTGCTCAACTTTGCGAAAGAGCATCAGCTGGAGGCGAAGCAGGATCAGGCGGGAAACATCGTGATCACCAAGCCGGCAACGCCGGGAAGAGAAGAGGCACCCACGGTAATCCTGCAATCGCACGTAGATATGGTCTGCGAAAAGAATGCCGGCGTGGAGCATGATTTTGACAACGATCCCATTGAGACCATCATTGAGGGTGACTGGATCAGGGCCAACGGCACCACCCTTGGCGCTGACAATGGTATTGGCGTTGCCGCACAACTGGCGGTACTGGCGGCCGACGATATTGCACACGGTAAAATTGAAGCACTTTTCACGGTCGATGAAGAGACCGGACTCACCGGAGCCAACTCACTCGGCAAAGAGTTCCTCACCGGTCCCATCCTGATCAACCTCGATACGGAAGAGGAGGGGGAGATTTACATTGGCTGTGCCGGCGGAAAAGGTACGCGGGCCTATTTCAAATACAAGGAAAAAGAAACACCAAAGGGCTATTTCTGGTTCCGGACAGAGGTGAAAGGTCTCCGTGGCGGTCATTCCGGCAGTGACATCAACAAGGGTTTTGGCAATGCCAACAAGATCCTGGCCCGTTTTCTCTACTCCCTCACGCGCAAGAAATATGGCATGGTTCTCTCAGAGATTGGCGGCGGCAACCTGCACAATGCCATCCCGCGTGAAGCATACGCGCTGGTGGGGGTGAAAGCGAAGTACAAGGAGGAGATCAGGGTGAAGATCAACGCTTTTCTGGCTGACCTGCGCGAAGAGTATAAAAATAGCGAGCCGAACCTCAATCTGCTGCTTGAGTCGGCACAGATCCCATCGAAGGTGATCAACCGAAAAACGGCCGAACGGCTGATACTCTCGCTCACAGCCTGTCCACATGGGGTGATCGGTATGAGCAGCGATATTGAGGGGCTGGTGGAGACCTCTACCAATCTGGCATCGGTGAAGATGCTACCCAATCATAGCATCGAGGTAGGTACCAGTCAGCGCAGCTCTGTGGAATCACAGAAACGGTATGTGGTGAGCATGGTCTCCTCACTCTTCACACTGGCAGGTGCCAGGGTGACACATAACGAGGGGTACCCGGGATGGAAGCCCAACCCGGAATCGGCGATCCTGAAACTGGCAAAAGAGGAATACCGGAAGCTCTACGGCAAAGAGCCGGAAGTGAAAGCCATTCACGCGGGACTGGAATGCGGGCTCTTCCTGGAGAAGTATCCCACGCTCGACATGATCTCCATCGGACCGGAGATGACCGATGTGCACTCTCCCGACGAGAAGATGCAGATCTCCTCGGTAGGTAAATTCTGGGATTTCCTGGTCAAGATCCTGGAAGCGGTGTAACCTTGCTTTCACTGCTGCGGTGATGAAACGGCTACTCTGCTCATGCTGCATCTGCTGGCTGGCATCTGCCACCCTCCTGTTCCCTCAGGAACCCTTTAGGGTGATGTTCTACAATGTGGAGAATCTTTTTGATACACAAAATGATTCGCTGAAAGAGGATGAGCAGTTTTTACCGGAAGGGTTCATGCACTGGAGACCCTATAAATATTGGGAGAAGCTGCGCAACCTCACCCGGGTGATCACTGCTGTGGGGGAGATGCACTCCCCGGCATTGATTGGATTGTGCGAGGTGGAAAACGACAGTGTGTTGTTCGACCTCACAAAACGTTCTCCCCTACGGGCACAGGGGTATGAATATCTTGTCACCGACTCACCCGATGAACGGGGCATTGATGTGGCACTTTTATATCAGCCACATCAATTCCGGCTGTTGGAGAGATGCGAATATGAGATCAACTTCCGGCAACGGGACAGAAGGCCTACACGCAACATCCTGCATGTGGCAGGAGAAGTCATCAATGGGAAAATCATTGACCTCTTTATTTGCCACTTCCCCTCGCGCAGTGAGGGACGAGAGGTGTCTGAACCGGCACGCATCGACGCTGCAGCCCTGTTGCGAAGAAAGTGTGACAGCATCTTCAACTCACGTGAAAGCGCTCACATCCTGATCATGGGCGATTTCAACGACAATCCTGAAGAGAAAAGTCTCTCACAGGTGCTTGCTGCAAAAAGATCTGATGGCTCCCCGCAACATGATGAGCTTTACAACCTCTTCTATTCCTTCGACTCTAAGGGAGAAAAAGGCACCTACAAGTATCAGGGAAGATGGGAGATCTTCGATCAGTTCATCGTGAGTGGCAACCTCCTGACGGGGGATGGCGGCATCACTGTAAAAAAAAACAGTGCGGAAATCTTCAGCGCCCCGTTTCTGCTGGAAGAGGATAAGCGCTACTACGGCATGAAGCCTTTCCGCACCAGCCAGGGACCGCGCTATCTGGGTGGGTTCAGTGATCACCTGCCCATCAGGATGGATTTGATCATCCATCTGCAAGAATAGAAAATAGTGAATAGCGATGCTTTTTTGATGCCCGGTTCTGACAAGTTTAAGTGATTATCCACTCCTAAACATTTTTTAGGATAAAAGTATATCTTAAATAACCGGATTCTCTCACAAATAAATTATACATTTGCAAGATGAATCCAACGGATTATATACAACAAACAAATAAATAATCAAGATCTATGAATCCACTGCTAATTAATTTAAACGGATGGGAGATACCCATCATTGTACTGGTGATACTCATCCTTTTCGGGGGGAAAAAAATACCTGAGTTCATGAAAGGACTGGGAAAAGGAATCAACAGCTTCAAGAAGGGGTTGAACGATATTGAGGAAGATATCAAGGCTGACACCACAGACAGCCACTCGACAAACGATATGAAGTAACCATCCGGCCTGTTTCTTTTTAAGAACAGACACTCATTTTTTTATCAGACGTCCTCTTTTTCAGGTGCAGCCGCTCTAAATAAGCAGGTTGTACCCGATAAGCTGAACCTATAGCGCAGCGTTTACATGGCAGAGAAAGAAATGTCCTTTTGGGATCATCTGGAGGAGTTCAGGTGGACACTGATTCGCATCATTATCGCAGTAGTCTCTTTCTCTGCAGTAGGTTTTATCCTGATACCCAGGATATTCGACAGCGTGATCCTGGCTGCCCGCTCATCAGACTTCATCACCTACCGTCTCCTTGAAAAAGCAGGCGAGTTCATCCCATTCCTGCCCGACTTTTCTGCAGAATCATTCGAAGTGGAGATCCTCAACATCAGCATGACCACACAGTTCATGACCTACATCTCCACCTCAATGGCTTTTGGTCTGCTCTGCACCATCCCCTACATCCTGTACGAACTGTGGAAGTTTGTCAGCCCCGCACTCTATGAGAATGAGGCCAAAGGGGTGAAGACCGCTTTCGGTTTCGGCGGTTTAATGTTCGTGATGGGTTGCCTGATGGGTTACTTCGTGGTCTTCCCGCTGATATTCCGCTTTCTGATCACCTTTGAGTTGAGCGAATCCATTGAGAACATGATCTCGCTCGACTCCTACATGAGCAACTTCTACACCCTTATCCTGATCATGGGGCTGGTCTTTGAGCTGCCCCTCGTCTTCTGGCTGCTCTCGAACCTGGGTCTGGTTTACAGACCTTTCTTCCGCAAATACCGCCGTCATGCGGTGGTGGGTGCACTCCTGGCAGCGGCGCTGATCACCCCTTCGGGTGATCCTTTCTCACTGTTCGTCGTTTCTGTCCCCATCTACATGCTCTGGGAGATCAGCGCTTTCATGGTGAAGAAAGAGCCACCGGAAGAGGAAGAAGATGAAAATCTACCAGCTCTCTTTGAATAAATCATGCTACCGATTGTCATCATCTGGCGGCGATCACCTCAATCTCCAACAGCGCGTTCTTAGGAAGTGCTTTCACTGCGAAAGCAGAGCGTGAAGGGAAAGAACCCTCGAACTGTGTGGCATAGACCTCGTTCATCTCGCCAAAGAGCGACATATCCTGCAGGAAGACGGTGGTCTTGACAACCTGTTCCATTGTCACCCCGGCAGCTGCCAGCACCGCCCGGATGTTGGCAAATATCTGCCCGGTCTGCTCCCGGACTCCCCCGGGTACCAGCTCACCCGTAGCCGGATCAATTGGCAGCATGCCCGATAAGAACAGCATTCCGTTCATCTCAACCGCCTGACTGTATGGTCCAATGACCGCCGGTGCATCTGTTGTGGAAATAATTCTCTTTTGCATAATTGTTGATGTTAGCTGTAAGCAATAAGCTGTCTGCTTAAATTCCTGAATCCTGACTCCTGACTCCTTGAACCATTGCTGTCAATGATTCACACCCCGTTGCCTTACTGCCTCGTAGATCAGTACGCCCGCAGCGACAGAGACATTGAGCGACTGGATGGTACCGAACTGCGGGATCTTCACCAGCTCATCGCTCACCCGTAAGTGGTCGGTAGCGACACCGCTATCTTCGGCACCCATCACAATGGCAACTGGTACCGTGAGATCAGACTCAGTATAAAATGCAGCAGCCTTTTCGGTAGCCGCCACCACTTTCACCCCGCTGTTCTTCAGAAAGATGATGGCCTCTTTCAGGCTCTGCTCACGACATACCGGAATGGAATGCAATGCGCCTGCCGAGGTTTTCACCGCATCGGCATTGACCGATACGCTGCCCCGTGCGGGGATCACAATGGCATCGACACCTGCCACCTCGCAGGTGCGGGCAATGGCTCCGAAGTTGCGCACATCGGTGAGCCCGTCGAGCAGCAGGAGCAGCGGAATCTTCCCCTGCTCATAGAGCAGCGGAATGATATGTTCCAACTGCTGGTAGGTAACTGCCGAGGTGAAAGCAATCACCCCCTGATGATTCTTGTGGGTGATACGATCGATCCGTTCCAGCGGTACACGTTGCATAGGGATCTCACGCTCCCGCAGGATCTGCTGCAGCTCCATGAAGAGCTCTCCCGAGAGCTCCCGCTTCACCAGCACCTTGTCAATATCTTTTCCAGCTTCAATCGCCTCTATTACGGCACGAATGCCGAAGATCATCTCTTTTTCTTTCATCTGTTCAATCTGTATTGAGCATCACCCTGGCATTCTCCACGGCCTGTTCGGTTACTTCGGCGCCGCTCAGCATGCGGGCGATCTCTCCCACCCGTTCCTCACCGGTCAGCTTCCTGATACCCGTGACGACGCTGTTGTCACGCTCTTCCTTATATACCACAAAGTGGTTCTCCCCTTTCGAGGCAATCTGCGGCAGATGGGTGATTCCTATCACCTGCATCTCCCGGCTCATCGCTTGCATCACCGCCCCCACACGGTCGGCAACCTCTCCAGAAGTGCCGGTATCAATCTCATCGAAGATGATGGCAGGGAGAGCTGTAGCGCCGGCGATCATCGCCTTAAGCGAGAGCATCAGGCGCGATATCTCACCTCCCGATGCGATTTGCGATACCGGCTGTAGTGCCCTGTTCCTGTTTGCAGAAAAGAGGAACTCCACCTGATCGGCTCCCGTGGCATCGGGTTCTTTACGGGGTGTGATCTTACAGTGAAAACGGGTATGAGGCATCTTCAGAAAGTCCAGCTTGTCTGTAAGTTGCTGCTCTATGGCTGCGGTGGCGGCGTGTCGTTTCTGGCTCAGCACTTGTGCTTTCTCCAGCATCTCTTTCTCTCTCGCGGCAGTCTCCCTCTCTTGTGCTGCCAACTGTTCATCCAGCGAATCGATCTGCTGTAGCTTCATGCCGATCGCATCACGCAAGGCAATGAGCTCCCCCACGCTACTGAGACCATGTTTCTTCTCCAGCTCGTAGAGCATGCCGAGGCGATCCTCCACGATCTGCTGCCGTCCCGGATCGAACTCAACCTGTTCAAACAACCGTGATGCCTCCTCGCGCACATCTTTCAACTCGAGGTATGCCGACTCCACTCTCTGAGCCAATGTGCCCACCTTGGGAAAAACAGCGTGGAGTGACTGCAGGGAATCCCTTACCGTACGAAGCATCTGCTCCACGTTCTGTTCATCTCCCGAGAGAAGGTTCGTGGCCTCAAAGAGCGCCGATTTGATCTCCTCCGAATGGGTCAGTGCCTCCAGCTCCTCCTCCAGCCGCACCTGTTCCTCCTCTTCCAGTGCCGCCTCTGTAAGGGAGGTATATTGAAACCGGAGGTAGTCCTCCTCCTCCCTGTTACGGCGGTACTGTTCGCTCAGCTCACGCAGGGCTTTCACCGCAGCACGATAGGAAGCATAGGCTTCACTGTAGCTCTCCCGTTCTTTACTGGTGTCAGCCAGCAGATCCACCACATTGAGCTGAAAACGGTTATCGTTCAGCGAGAGATTCTGATGCTGGGAATGAATATCAATCAGCTGCTCACCCAGCAGCTTCAGGTCGTTCAGGTAAACAGGTGAGTCGTTGATAAAAGCTCGTGACCTGCCGGTCGACCATATCTCACGCCGCAGGATACACTCATCTCCTTCGTAAACCCACTCATGTTCATCGAAGAGCGGTTTGAGCCGGTAGGCAGAAATATCGAACAGACCCTCGATCACACACCTCGTCTCATCCTGCTTCACATGACGCAAATCGGCTCGCTGCCCCAGGATGAGCGAGAGGGCACCCAGGATGATTGACTTACCTGCTCCCGTCTCGCCGGTGATCACGGTAAACCCCTTATCGAAACAGATCTGCAATGAATCGATCAGTGCATAGTTTTCTATGGATAGTCTCTTTAACATACACAATTATTCTCTCAGCTTCTCAAGCGCATCGTTCCTTGTAGGGTAGATCTCCCTTAGCTGTTGCAACCAGTGTGCTCTCTCAGTCGGCGTACCCTGCCGGAGGATTGACACCAACTCATGCAAACGGGCATCGCCAAAAAGGTTGAGCAGTGGATGACCCACATCTTCACGATGAAGTGAATAAAGCAGCTCCACCGCTTCAGCAGCTGTGGTGAGTTGTGGGTCCGCATGGAAGCGATACCACATCATCCGGTACCGTTCCAGTGAAGCATCGTTGAAGGCGGTCGCGATGGCGGTGCGGCCTCCCGGACGGCGGTTGATCTCCCACCCTCTCCATCTGTTGGACTGTACTGCTGAGGCGATCTGCTCCATCTTCCGGAAATAGGGTGTCCCACCCAGTGGTTCAGCAGCATCCCGATCCAGTGCAATGATCAGACAGGCATAATAGGCTGCCATCGCTGTCAGGTTATCCCTCAGGTGATGCATATCAAAGATCAACGGTTGAAAAGGCGTATAGCTGAACTCGACCTCCCTGTCGCGTAAAAGCAGCAAGGTAGCTTCAGGTCGCTCTGCGTCACCCCTCCTGGTTGACTGCAGGTAAAGTTCACCGCGAAAGGATTCATCAGAAACCCGTTCTGTTACAAGCAGGGTAAAGGAACAGTTAATCTTATCTGCCTGAATGGTGAAGCTGTCGCCCCACTGCTCACCGTTGAGAAGGTGATGCAACGACTCTTCAAGCGAGCGGAACAGTTCCCTGCTGCTTCTCTGCACGGCAGCGCTGTTCACCTGCACCGTCGCACGGAGCTCCTGAGCTGTCAGAGTGAACAGACCCATCATACCACTCCACAGCAGAAAAACAGCTGTTACAATCCTTCTCATTCCATTCAGTCTGATGCTCCGGGAAGATCTCATTCAGTCCGTAAGCTTTCACAAAAATACACATTATTCCGGATAATCACTCTTTTTCCCAGGGAGTGATAAGTGGTGGCGGCAACACCCTGAACTCAGTCCGGCGATTCAGCTGATCGGCTACGGCCTGCTCTGCCGGAAGCAGCTTACTGATATATTCTTCCGTGAGAGATGCTCCCTCACGGAGAAAAGGGTATCGTTCGGCAAGAGTGCCATCGACCCTTTTGGGCTTCGACTCACCGTAACCTATTGGTGTAAGTCGGTCAGCAGCGATACCGGCGGCTGTGAGATAATCGACCACCGAGCGGGCGCGACGAAGCGACAACGCATCATTGTAACGGTCACTCCCCATCCGGTCGGTATGGGCAGAGAGCTCTACCCTGATCTCCGGATGTTCGCGCATGAGCTGCAAGAGGTTGTCAAGCTCTTCTTTCGATTCGCTCCGCAGCTGGGCACGGTCAAAGTCGTAAAAGATATGTTCCAGGATCACCGGCCGATCGTATGGCGTCAACTCAAAATCGACATAGCAGACCGTATCATTGTGGCTCCTGATCGCGGGGAGCGACCGGTTCCTGGTCAGAAACCCTTCCGCCTGTGCCAGGAACTGATATGCCACACCCTCCTCCGCCGTGAAACGATAGAGACCCTCCCGGTCGGTCACCAGGCGCTGCCGCGTACCATCACTGCCCACCAGATCAATGGTCGCCCCCGGGATGAGACGGTCATCCCGGTCCACGACAAACCCTTCTACCGTTATCACAGGCTTTACGAGCTCAAAAGTGTAGATATGATCATACCCCCTTGCATCCCCTCTGTTGCTACTGAAAAAGCCCCTCTCCTTAGCCTGCTCAAAGGTGATCCCAAAATCATCGGCCGGAGAATTCAGCGGAGTTGGCAGATGCTGCAGATGCCACCCTTTCCCTGCAGCACTTTTCACCGCCCGGAAAAGATCGAGACCACCCTTGCCCGGGTGTCCGTCGGAAGAGAAGTAGAGGATGGTGTCGTGGCGCAGGGTGGGAAACATCTCATTCCCGGGTGTGTTGACCGAACCGCCGGCATGCTCTACCCGCATCACCTCCTGCCGCTTATCGAGGTGTGCCAGCCAGATATCCTTGCCGCCCATTCCCCCCGGCATATCAGAAACAAAATAGAGGATGTCGCCTGAACCTGAGACCGCCGGATGTGCAAACAGTGAGAGCGAATCGCCGGCTTTCAGATCGAGTCTGCTTCCTGCCGACCAAATGCCGTTGATTCTCCTCGAGAGATAGATCCCTGGCAGTCCGGGCTGATCCTCCCCTCCTGCTACAACACTGTAAAACATCAAATCCCCATCGGCTGTAACCGATGCTATCCCCTCATCAAGATCGCTGTTGAGGGCCGATTCAATTCGTTTTGGCTTCTGCCATTCCCCCCGGCTGTTTCTTTCAGAAAGATACAGATCATGAAATTTTGTCCCGGTCACCGGACTCCTCTCCTCTCCCGGTATCGCCTCCCTGGAGGAGGTGAAATAGAGTCGTTGATCGTAGTGTGCAAGCAGGGGAGAGAAATCACTCCGCGAAGCGTTGAAGAGATCTGCCCGCACAACCAGATAACGGAGCGACTCATTTTCTGTTCCACTTTTATCACTCATCGCCTCTTCAGCACCCTGCAAACCGGCAACAGCCAACCTGTCATCCGGCACAAGGGTAAGATAGTGCCGATAAGCATCAATTGCTCCCGGGTAATCACCCTCCCTGTGAAGCATCTGTGCCAGGCGGAGAGAGGCATCACTGTCGGGATAACCATCCCGGATAGCGTTCCTGTAGGCTGTTGCAGCATATGCCGACCGGTTCAACAGACGGTAGTTCTCCGCCATCTCATATGCAATCACGCCACGCGTGGCTCTCTCCTCGCGTGGCGTTTGCCGGTAGAGCAGACGATAAGCAGCAATCGCTTCATGATATTCACCCCGCACATAGTGATTCCTGGCATCACTCAATCGCACCCTGTTACAGGAGAGCGCAAGCAACACGACCAGCAGAAGGATATATGAATGAAACCGCTTCAAATAGAAAAAATCCGTTTAGAATCTAAACGGATCAATCTGGTGAATATTGCATATCAGCTCTCATATGCCCGCAACATCCATTCCGGCTTCACCCCGATCACCCCTTTTGCTGATGCTCCGGACGCAACAGATCGTTCACCGTCTTCACCGGATTGAAGGTAGAGATAGGCACCTCCACGAAGAGTGTGTTCCAATCGCTCATTGCCCCGTTCCACAGACCCGGCAGTTCGAGTGCTTTCAACTCTTTCCCGTTTTTAGATTTGTGGGAGATAAAGCCGGTGTTGGGATCCACAAATTTGGTCAGATCGAACTTGTCACCCTGGTAACACTTCACCCCACACACCAGATCCACCGGATTGAAGTGGGACCCATTGCGGAAAGCTTCCATTGCATGGGGATCGTTGCGGTTGATCTGAGAGCTCTCCAGGATCTGCAGCGAGGCAGTTCCATCGGGGTTGACCACGATGAAAGGACCGCCACCCGGCTCACCCTGATTCTTCACCATGCCACACACCCTGAATGGCCGGTTGAGCTTTCGCCTGAGGTAGGCTTTGAGCAGATCATCCGTCTCAAAGGTCTCATTGTGTGTGATGCACAATTCGTTCTCGGTAAAAGCGAGCATCTCATCAAGCTCAGCGGAAGTCACTTTCCCGGAGTCCAGCTTCTCAAGATAGGAGAAAGCACGCTGCTGCATGGTGACCAGTACCCCTGCCAGCAGCTTCTTGTAATGAGCCTCCTCCGCTTTCAGTCTGTCAGGCACCACGTTGTCGATGTTCTTGATGAATATGATATCTGAGTCAATATCATTCAGGTTCTCAATCAGCGCGCCATGTCCTCCGGGACGGAACAGCAGGCTGCCATCCTCATTCCGGAAGGGTTGGTTTTCCATATCCACCGCCAGGGTGTCGGTTGACGGCTTCTGTATGCTGTATGAAACAGCGAAACGGACACCTAGCTTAATCTCATAACTGAGCTTGCGGGCAGCTACCAGCAGTTCAAATAGCTCTCTGTGTTCTTCCGACACAGTAAAATGTACTTCCACCAATCCATCCGCACGACGGGCATAGAGAGCCCCTTCATGCAAGTGCTCTCCGACGGCTGTTCTGTTCCCCTCTGAATAGGAGTGAAACAGCAACAACCCCTTGGGTAGGTTGCCATAATGAAGACCCTCCGGTTGTAAAAGGGCCGCTACCACCTCTTTGTATCTCCCCTCACCACAAAGGGCTGAGGCATTCTTACCATAAAGATCATGGCACACCTCATCCAGAGAAACAGCAAAGGCAAACAGATGGAGGTTGGAGAAGAATTTCTTTTCAAAAGGGGTGGTGGGCAGATCATAATCCGCATCGAGAAAGGCATACAGATCTTTGAACATCCGACTGGCGGCACCCGATGCAGGAACAAACTTGGTGATGCGCTTATCGCCATCCAGATAGGCTTCCCAACGCTTCAGACAGACCTGCTCCTGCTGTTCATCCACTTTCATGATGCCTTTGAAACGGGATGCAGGTGCCACGATCTGTAAAAATGGAAAACCGGTGCTGAAAAATTGCAATTGCCTGCTGAGCTGATCCTGTGTGATCCCTTTTTCTCTGAGTTGTTCGAGGTCCTTTTGTGTAAACATACCTGTTTGCATTTATTGATTAGAGGAATAATCGCATTTCAGACGCCACACGCCTGTTGATCAGGTACCGCAACGTCTGTATCACCAAAGATAGAAAAATCTTCTGATACCGCTGCATCGTTCGCTGAAAAATCGAAGAATGATCCTATCGGGAAAGCGACAGAATGTCAGTCCTTCATCCCTGCGGAATCTTTGGCACAGGATTTGAAAAGAGAAGAGTGTAGCTTAAACCGGTTATCCTCACGGGAAGAGATGGAGCCGGATCTGAAAGAAGAAACAATAAACTTACATTAATTAATAGAACAACAATTATGGGAAAAATAATCGGAATAGACCTGGGAACAACCAATTCATGCGTAGCCGTCATGGAAGGCAACGAACCTGTTGTAATCCCCAATAATGAAGGCAAACGCACTACACCTTCGGTTGTAGCCTTTCTGGACAACGGCGAACGAAAGGTAGGCGATCCGGCCAAGCGACAGGCCATCACCAACCCCCATAACACCGTTTACTCCATCAAGACTTTTATGGGAGAGACATTCGACCAGGTGCAAAAAGAGATCGCCCGTGTACCCTACAAAGTGGTGCGTGGTGACAACAATACACCGCGTGTGGATATCAACGGTCACCTCTATTCACCGCAGGAGATATCGGCTATCGTGTTGCAGAAAATGAAAAAAACAGCCGAAGATCACCTGGGACAGGAGGTGAAAGAGGCGGTCATCACTGTTCCTGCCTACTTCAGCGATGCACAGCGTCAGGCTACCAAGGAGGCGGGTGAGATTGCGGGGCTGACCGTACGTCGCATCGTGAACGAGCCTACAGCCGCCGCGTTGGCATATGGACTGGACAAGCAGAGCAAGGATTCCAAGATTGCGGTCTTTGACCTGGGTGGCGGTACCTTTGACATCTCCATCCTGGAGCTGGGTGATGGTGTCTTTGAGGTGAAATCGACCAACGGCAACACGCACCTCGGGGGTGACGATTTCGACCAGCGCATCATCGACTGGCTGGCAGATGAGTTCCTGAAAGAGGAAGGAATAGACCTCCGCAAGGACCCGATGGCACTCCAGCGTCTGAAAGAAGCAGCTGAGAAAGCCAAGATTGAGCTCTCGAGTGCGACCTCCACAGAGATCAACCTGCCCTATATCATGCCGGTGAACGGAATACCCAAGCACCTGGTGAAAACGCTTACCCGCGCAAAATTCGAGCAATTGATTGACGACTTGTTGCAGAAATGTGTGGCTCCCTGTCAAACGGCCATGAAAGATGCCGGGCTGACAAATTCAGATATAGACGAGGTGATCCTCGTGGGCGGATCAACCCGCATCCCCGCAGTTCAGGAACTGGTGGAGAAACTGTTCGGCAAGAAACCGCACAAAGGGGTGAACCCCGACGAGGTGGTAGCCATTGGCGCCGCCATCCAGGGTGCCGTACTTACCGGTGAGGTGAAAGATGTGCTGCTGCTCGATGTGACCCCGCTTTCACTCGGAATCGAGACACTGGGTGGGGTGATGACCAAGCTGATCGATGCCAACACCACCATCCCGACCAAAAAATCGGAGACCTTCTCTACCGCGGCCGACAATCAACCATCGGTACAAATCAATGTACTACAGGGCGAACGTGCCCTGGCACGCGACAACAAGCAGATCGGCGTCTTCAACCTCGACGGTATCCCACCCGCACCGCGTGGTGTACCCCAGATTGAAGTCACCTTCGATATCGATGCCAACGGTATCCTGAATGTATCAGCCAAAGACAAGGCAACGGGCAAGGAGCAAAAGATCCGCATTGAGGCCTCATCGGGACTGAGCGAAGATGAGATCAAGCGGATGAAAGAGGAGGCCGCTGCCAATGCCGAGGCCGACAGGAAAGAGAAAGAGCGGATCGACAAGCTAAACCAAGCCGATTCAACCATCTTCCAGACCGAGAAGCAGTTGAAAGACCTGGGAGACAAGATCCCTGCCGATAAAAAGGCACCGATAGAGGCAGCACTCAACAAACTGAAAGAAGCCCACAAGGCACAGAACCTGGTGGACATAGACGCTGCCACCAACGAGCTGAACGCTGCTTTCCAGGCAGCATCGCAGGAGATGTACAATGCATCGAACGCGCAGGCAGGTGCACAGCAAGGGGGTCCCCAGGACTTCGGCGGGCAGCAATCCGGAGGCAACCAAAGCGGGAACCAGAACCAGGAAGGTGATGTCACCGATGTGGATTTTGAAGAGGTGAAATAATCATTCATCATTTCATACATGCCTGTTAATTGGTGTAACAACCCCGCCACAGATCTGTGTGCGGGGTTGTTCATTTAAAAAAATGAGTTTCACGCTATTGAAATGAAAAAAAATATTTATCTTTGCAGCCCAAACAGAAGGGAGGTTATTGATTACCCGGAAAAAGAGACAAAGAGACATCAGATAAACAACCATTTTCCGTCACAAGGGAGCAATTCTCCCTTGTGGAAAGAATCAATGCTATCCAAAAAAGCTGAAAGAAGCTGAGTGCCGATAAAAAACTAAAACAACAAAAAATAATGATCGTAGTACAACTGAAAGAAGGCGAAAACATTGAAAGAGCCTTGAAAAAATTCAAACGTAAATATGAAAAAACAGGTGTGGTAAAAGAACTGCGCAGCCGTCAGGCATATATTAAGCCATCAGTTGCAAAGCGTAAGAGGAAACAGCACGCCATTTACGTACAACAGCTGCAACAAAACGAAGAGTGATCATCTGCAGCAAGCAGATGAGAGATATCATCAAATAATTTCGTTTTTGTGAAGTTTTTTCCTATCTTCGTAGCACCATCAACTGAACAGTCGCAGTGCTATGTGGAAAGAGAAATTCATAGATTATCTCCGCTATGAGAAGAACTACTCCTCTCAAACGGAGATTTCTTATTACAGGGATATCTCTCAGTTTGAAACATTCATCATAGCCCAATCCGGATCGTTCGACCCGGCAGCAGTGGAGAGCGACCAGATCCGCGACTGGTTGATCCACCTCATGGATGAGGGGGTGAAAGCCAGATCCGTGAACAGGAAGCTAAGTGCCGTGAAATCATTCTTTCGCTACCTGAAACGCAAAGGCTTTATCAGCATTAATCCCGCAACGGGGATCAATGGCCCCAGAACACCCAAAAAACTGCCGGGGTTTGTCAAAGATCGCGAGATGTCGCAGGTTATCGACGGCCCGGAGGAGTTCAGCGATGACTTCACTGGTCACCGCGACCGCTTCCTCATGGAACTACTTTATCTCACCGGTATGCGTCGTGCCGAGCTGATTGCACTGCGCGACAGCGATATTGATTTCGAGAATTGCACGCTTCGGGTCACCGGTAAGCGAAACAAACAGCGCATCATCCCTTTCTCGCCCGATACGGGAAAAAAAATAAAAGACTACATTGGGAAAAGAGAGGCGGAAGTGGAAAACAAATCCCCTTTTCTCTTTGTTAAGAAAGATGGAACCCCCTTATACCCGAAGCTTGTGTACAACATCATCCACTCACACCTGAACAGCATCCCCACCCTTTCCAGGAGAAGTCCTCATGTGCTGCGCCATTCATTCGCCACGGAGATGCTCAACAACGGGGCCGATATCAATGCAGTGAAAGAGCTGCTGGGACACTCCAGCCTCGCTTCCACCCAGATTTATACCCACGTGACACTGGAAGAGATGAAAAAAACATATGATCTCGCCCACCCCAGGGCACATAACAAAATGAAGGAGGAATAGTATGGAAATGACGATTCAATCTGTAAACTTCGACGCCACTGAACAGCTGAAAGCTTATGTGGAGAAGAAAGTAAAAAAACTGGAACGCTTCTCTGACGACATCATTCTGGCAGAGGTAATCATGAAAGTGATAAAACCGGAAACAGCCAACAACAAAGAGGTCTCCGTAAAGCTAAACCTCAGACACAAAGAGGCATTCGCCAGCAAGATCGCCGACACATTCGAGGAGGCCGTGAACCTGTGCTTGATGGCACTTGAAAAACAAATCCAGAAGACCAAAGAAAAAAAAGATCGGTAATCCAAAAAACCGATCAAATATTTTGGCATCAAAAAAAATATCACTACCTTTGCGACCGTTTCTCCCCCAATCTGGGGCAGAAACGGTTAAAAGTAAGTAAATAAGCCTCTTTAGCTCAGTTGGCCAGAGCACGTGATTTGTAATCTCGGGGTCGTTGGTTCGAATCCGACAAGAGGCTCAGGCATATAAGGGCAGTTACCAGAGTGGCCAAATGGGGCTGACTGTAACTCAGCTGGCTTACGCCTTCGGTGGTTCGAATCCATCACTGCCCACCAGGTCTGAGGTGTTGATGTGATGATGAGTTGATTGAATCAACCATTCAGCACATCGGTAAATCATCAAATCAATTATGCGGAAGTAGCTCAGTTGATAGAGCATTAGCCTTCCAAGCTGAGGGTCGCGGGTTTGAGTCCCGTCTTCCGCTCCAGTGATCGCCTATGTAGCTCAGTGGTAGAGCACTTCCTTGGTAAGGAAGAGGTCGCGGGTTCAACTCCCGCCATCGGCTCAGCGACAGATTGGTCGATGTTTCATCAGGACAAAAGGCAGGGAGCCGGGTGTCTTGTGTTTCACTGTTTACTGATTACTGACGAAAGAATTGAAAATACAATATTTTATTTTACACTAATTAATAGGACATTTTATGGCAAAAGAACATTTTAACCGGACAAAACCGCATGTGAACATCGGTACGATCGGTCACGTTGACCACGGTAAAACGACTTTAACAGCTGCTATCACTACTGTTTTAGCAAAAAAAGGGTTCTCGGAAATTCGTTCGTTCGACTCCATCGACAACGCTCCCGAAGAAAAGGAGAGAGGTATTACCATCAACACGTCACACGTTGAATACCAAACTGAAAACCGACACTATGCGCACGTTGACTGCCCGGGACACGCAGACTATGTGAAGAACATGGTTACCGGTGCTGCCCAGATGGACGGTGCCATCATCGTAGTGGCTGCTACCGACGGTCCGATGCCACAGACCCGCGAGCATATCCTGCTGGCCCGTCAGGTAAACGTTCCCAGGCTGGTTGTCTTCATGAACAAGGTTGACCTGGTTGATGACGAAGAGATGTTGGAACTGGTGGAAATGGAAATGCGAGAACTGCTTTCGTTCTACAATTTCGACGGCGACAACACCCCGGTGATCCGCGGTTCTGCACTCGGCGCCCTGAACGGTGATCCCAAATGGGAAGATAAAATTGTCGAGCTGATGGATGCTGTTGACACCTGGATTCCGCTGCCTCCGCGTGATGTGGACAAACCGTTCCTGATGCCGGTGGAAGACGTATTCTCCATCACCGGTCGTGGGACCGTAGCCACCGGCCGCATCGAAACAGGTGTCATCAAAACAGGTGAAGAGGTACAGATCATCGGTCTCGGTGCAGAAGGCAAAAAATCAGTCGTTACCGGTGTGGAAATGTTCCGCAAGATCCTCGATGAAGGACAGGCTGGTGACAACGTAGGTCTTTTGCTGCGTGGTATCGACAAGGACGAAATCAAGCGTGGTATGGTGATCTCTCACCCGGGCAAGGTGAAACCTCACTCCAGGTTCAAGGCTGAGGTTTACATCCTGAAGAAAGAAGAAGGTGGACGTCACACGCCGTTCCACAACCACTATCGCCCACAGTTCTACATCCGTACCCTCGACGTGACCGGTGAGATCCAGTTGCCTGAAGGCGTGGAAATGGTGATGCCTGGTGACAACGTGACCATCGAGGTGGAACTGATCTACCCGGTAGCATGTAACGTAGGTCTCCGTTTCGCTATCCGCGAAGGTGGACGTACCGTGGGTGCCGGTCAGATCACGGAACTGCTCGACTAATGACCTCCTGGCTCCCGGAAGGGGGAAACCAGAGGGTGCTTTGAATATGACTGCTCCAAAGAGCCTCCCCGGAAGGGGAGGTTTGCAGGGGCAGTGAATACGGGTCTAGCTCAGTTGGTAGAGCACTGGTCTCCAAAACCAGGTGTCGGGAGTTCGAGTCTCTCGACCCGTGCACATACGATCCGAATTAAATGAAAAAAATAGTTGCATATCTCAGGGATGCTTATAACGAATTGGTTTATAAGGTATCCTGGCCATCCAAAGAAGAACTCTCCGGCAGTACGGTAATTGTATTGATTGCTTCCCTTATAATTGCCCTGATCGTGTTCGGTATGGATTCCTTGTTTGAGTGGGTATTAAAACTCCTCTACGGTATTTTGTAATCATCTGAATAAAAGAGACTATGACTGAAGAGAGAAAGAAATGGTACGTATTGCGTGCTGTTAGTGGAAAAGAAAACAAAGTCAAAGAGTATCTTGAGTCAGAGATTAAAAAAACCGATTTAGGAAAGTATATTTCTCAGGTTCTCATCCCCACGGAAAAGACTTACACGGTACGAAACGGAAAGAAAGTGATGAAAGAACGCGCTTATCTTCCCGGTTATGTACTTATTGAGGCTGAACTGACGGGTGAGGTCATTCACGAACTGAAGAATATCAACTACGTTGCAGGCTTTCTGCCCAACACCACTGATCCGCAACCCCTGCGGGAATCGGAAGTGAAACGCATCCTCGGCACGATGGATGAACTGGAAGAGGCAGGCGACGAATTGGATATGAAATACTACGTGGGAGAAAATGTGAAAGTGATCGGAGGTCCTTTCAGCAGCTTCTCCGGTGTGGTGGAAGAGGTGAACGACGAGAGGAAGAAACTCAAAGTGATGGTGAAGATCTTCGGGAGAAAACAGCTCCTGGAGCTCAGTTATATGCAAGTAGAGAAAGAATAGTCAGCAATTTGGTTACGCAGATTCTGTAAGTTCTTCAATGTGTTTCGAAAACCGTAATTTATTAAAATCAAGAAAATGGCTAAAGAAGTTGCCGGACAACTAAAATTACAAATCAAAGGAGGAGCTGCAAATCCATCTCCCCCGGTAGGACCCGCACTGGGTTCCAAAGGGATCAACATCATGGAGTTTTGCAAGCAATTCAATGCCAGAACTCAGGACAAAGCCGGTAAAGTGTTGCCAGTGGTGATCACCTATTATACCGACAAGTCGTTTGATTTTATTGTTAAGACACCACCGGTTGCGATTCAGTTATTAGAAGCCACGAAGCTCAAGAGCGGTTCGGCAGAACCCAACCGTGTAAAGGTTGCTGAAATCACCTGGGAACAGGTGAAGACCATTGCCGAGGAGAAGATGACCGACTTGAACTGCTTCACACTTGAATCCGCAATGCGCATGGTAGCGGGAACGGCTCGAAGCATGGGTATCACAGTGAATGGGGAATTCCCGGAAATGAATAACAACTAAACTTCAATTGAGACATGAGTAAACTAACAAAAAATCAAAAGTTGGCTTTAAGCAAGATTGAAGTGGGCAAGACCTATACACTGAAAGAAGCATCTGCATTGGTGAAGGAGATTAGCACCACCAAATTTGATGCCTCAGTAGATATCGATGTACGCCTCGGCGTAGATCCGCGCAAAGCTAACCAGATGGTGAGGGGCGTTGTCTCTTTGCCACATGGAACAGGTAAACAAGTAAGAGTTCTTGTATTGTGTTCTCCGGAGGCTGAGGCCGATGCGAAAGCAGCGGGCGCAGACTATGTGGGACTCGATGAATATATCGACAAGATTAAAGGCGGTTGGACCGATGTGGATGTGATCATCACACAACCACAGATCATGGGTAAGATCGGGGCGCTGGGCCGTATTTTGGGTCCCCGCGGACTGATGCCGAACCCAAAAAGCGGTACTGTAACCCCCGACGTGGCCAAGGCCGTGCAGGAGGTAAAACAGGGGAAGATCGACTTTAAGGTTGACAAAGCCGGTATCATTCACACCTCGATTGGAAAAGTATCTTTTAAGCCGGAACAGATTCGGGACAACGCGAAGGAATTTATTCAGACGTTGATCAAACTGAAACCAACTGCGGCAAAAGGTACCTATGTGAAGAGTATTTATCTTTCCAGTACGATGAGTCCAGGAATTAAAGTGGACCCCAAATCGGCAGATGAAATCTAATGAACGAAACAGAAATCTATGAAAAAGGAAGATAAACAACGCGTAATCGCCCAAATCGAAGCCAATCTCCAGGAGTATGAAAATTTCTACCTTGCTGATATTGCCACGCTCAACGCGGCAAAGACCAGCAAGCTGAGAAGAGAATGCTCCAAGGAGGAGATCAAGCTGATGGTGGTGAAGAATACCTTGCTGCAGAAAGCGTTTGAGTCGCTCGAAGGAAACTATGAAGAGCTCTACCCCATTCTGAAGGGTAACACAGCCATCATGTTCTCCAACGCAGCGAATGCACCTGCCAGGCTGATTGACCGATACAAGGCCGATAAAGTACCCGCATTCAAGGGAGCCTACGTACAGGAGAGCTTCTTTATTGGTGAGGGTGCACTGAAAGACCTGGTCAACATCAAGAGCAAGACAGAGCTTATCGGCGATGTGATTGCACTGTTGCAGTCACCTGCAAAGAATGTGATCTCCGCGCTCCAGTCGGGGGGAACCTTGCTGCATGGCGTACTCAAAACATTGTCGGAAAAGGAAGAAGCCTGATAAAAAAGAGGAACCTTTTCCCCATGAGCGCTGCCCCTGGCAGCAAGGAGGAGACCACCTTCCCAAAAAATCAACATCAACATCAACAAACAGAATTAGTAATCAATTTAAACAAATACAACAATGGCAGACTTAAAAAAATTTGCTGAAGAATTAGTAAACTTGACCGTTAAAGAGGTAAACGAACTGGCTGAAATCCTGAAAACGGAATATGGCATCGAACCGGCTGCTGCCGCTGTAGCTGTTGCTGCTGGTCCCGCCGCCGCAAGCGAAGCCGCAGTAGAAGAAAAAACCTCTTTCGACGTGATCCTGAAAAGTGCAGGTTCCGCCAAGCTGGCTGTGGTGAAGGCAGTGAAGGAACTTACCGGTCTCGGCCTGAAAGAAGCCAAGGACCTGGTGGACGGAGCTCCCAACGAATTGAAAAAAGGTGTAACAAAAGACGAAGCGGAAGCTTTGAAAAAACAACTTGAAGAGGCTGGGGCAGAAGTTGAACTTAAATAACATTTACCTGAATCAGGTGAATATGGTTAGGAATCTTCTTCCGGAAGATTCTTAACCTTTTGTGTCAATATATATTCGGTTCCTAAACTCATTTCCATGTCTCCAAATAACACCAACCAAAGAATAAATTTCGCGTCGATTAAGAATCCCCTCGATTTCCCAGATTTTCTGGAAGTACAGTTAAAATCGTTCCAGGATTTTATTCAACTTGACGCTCCCCCCGAAAGTAGAAAAAATGAAGGATTGTATAAGGTTTTTACGGAGAACTTCCCCATTGCGGATACCCGTAACAATTTCGTCCTTGAATTTTTGGATTACTATGTGGATCCCCCGCGCTATACCATCGATGAGTGCATCGACCGTGGGCTCACGTACAGTGTTCCGCTGAAAGCGAAACTTTACCTCTACTGTACCGACCCCGACCATGAAGACTTCACCCCGGTGATTCAGGATGTTTATCTGGGCACCATCCCCTACATGACCGAAAAGGGGACGTTCGTGATCAACGGCGCAGAACGGGTTATCGTATCGCAGCTGCACCGTTCACCCGGCGTTTTCTTCGGACAGAGCATGCATGCCAATGGCACGGTGCTCTACTCTGCCCGTATCATCCCGTTCAAGGGCTCCTGGATTGAGTTTGCAACCGACATCAACAGCGTGATGTATGCCTACATCGACCGTAAAAAGAAATTACCTGTCACCACGCTGCTACGCGCCATCGGTTTTGAGAGCGACAAGGATATCCTCGAGATCTTTGACCTTGCAGAAGAGGTGAAAGTGAACAAGACCAACCTGAAAAAGGTAATCGGTCGCAAGCTGGCCGCCCGCGTGCTGAAGTCATGGATGGAAGATTTCGTGGATGAGGATACCGGTGAGGTGACCTCCATCGAGCGCAACGAGGTGGTCATCGAGCGCGAGACCGTGCTGGAGGCCGCACACATGGACCAGATCCTGGAATCGGGCGTCTCCTCCATCCTGTTGCACAAGGAGTCCGCCAACACTTCCGACTACTCCATTATCTACAACACCCTCCAGAAAGACCCCAGCAACTCGGAGATCGATGCCATCCGGCACATCTACCGTCAGCTGCGCAGTGCCGAGCCGGCCGACGACTCGAGTGCACGCGAGGTGATCAACAACCTCTTCTTCTCCGAGAAGCGGTACGACCTGGGCGATGTGGGACGCTACCGCATCAACAAGAAACTGAATCTCAACATCGATGTCGATACCCGGGTACTCACCAAGGAAGATATCATCGAGATCATCAAATATCTGATTGAGCTGATCAACTCCAAGGCGGTGGTCGACGACATTGACCACCTCAGCAACCGCCGGGTGCGCACCGTGGGTGAGCAGCTTTACACCCAGTTTGGCGTGGGTCTCAACCGCATGGCACGCATCATCCGTGAGCGGATGAACGTGCGCGACAATGAGGTCTTCACCCCGATCGACCTGATCAACGCGAAGACCATCTCCTCGGTCATTAACACTTTCTTCGGCACCAACGCGCTCTCGCAGTTCATGGACCAGACCAACCCGCTGGCGGAGATCACCCACAAGCGCCGGCTCTCGGCTCTCGGTCCCGGTGGACTCTCGCGTGAGCGTGCCGGTTTCGAGGTGCGTGACGTGCACTTTACCCACTACGGACGTCTCTGCCCTATCGAGACACCCGAAGGGCCTAACATCGGGCTCATCTCCTCTCTCTGTGTCTATGCCAAGATCAACGACCTTGGGTTCATCGAGACACCCTACCGCAAGGTAGAGAGTGGGAAGGTGAACATCAGGAACGACGAGGTGATCTACCTGGCTGCCGAAGAGGAGGAAGAAAAACTGATTGCACAAGGCAACGCCCCGCTCGACGACGATGGCAGGTTCATCAATCCGCGCGTGAAGGCGCGTCAGGATGCCGACTACCCGGTGATCGCACCGGAGGAGGTGGAACTGATGGACGTATCGCCCATGCAGATCGCCTCCATTGCCGCCTCACTCATCCCCTTCCTGGAGCATGACGATGCCAACCGCGCACTGATGGGATCCAACATGATGCGCCAGGCGGTGCCGCTGATGCGTACCGAAGCCCCCATCGTGGGTACCGGCATCGAGAGTCAGGTCATTCATGACTCGCGTACACAGATCATGGCGGAGGGCAATGGTGTAATCACCTATGTGGATGCCACGACCATCAGGATCAAGTATGAGCGCACTGAAGAGGAGGTGTTCACCAGCTTTGACGATGCAGAGAAGAGCTATACCATCCCCAAGTTCCGGAAGACCAACCAGAACACCACCATCGACCTGCGTCCTATCTGCCAGGTAGGCCAGAAAGTAAAGGCTGGTGACATCCTCACCGAAGGATATGCTACCGAGAATGGCGAGCTGGCCATCGGTAAGAACCTGAAAGTGGCTTTCATGCCCTGGAAAGGGTATAACTTTGAAGATGCCATCGTGCTCAACGAACGGATGGTGAGCGACGATGTCTTCACCTCCGTGCATGTGGAAGAGTTCTCCCTTGAGGTGCGTGAAACCAAACGGGGACTGGAAGAGCTCACCTCCGATATTCCCAACGTGAGTGAAGAAGCCACCAAGGATCTCGATGAGAGAGGGATCGTACGCGTGGGTGCCCGCATCAAACCGGGTGACATCATGATCGGTAAGATCACCCCCAAGGGTGAGTCGGATCCCTCACCCGAGGAGAAGCTGCTGCGTGCCATCTTCGGCGACAAGGCCGGCGATGTGAAAGATGCTTCACTCAAAGCCTCCCCCTCGTTGAAAGGGGTGGTGATCAACACCAACCTCTTCTCCAAGGCTTCCAAGAAAGGTAAAACAAGGCTCTCCAGCAAGGCACTGCTGCCCAAGCTCGATGAAGAGTATGAGCAGAAGATAGATGAGCTTAAGAAAATATTGATCGAAAAGCTGCTGGTTCTCACCGAAGGCAAGACATCGGCCGGGGTGAAGGACTATACCAACATGGATGTGGTACCCAAGGGTGCCAAGTTCACCCACAAGGTGCTCAATGAGATCGACTTCCAGTCGGTACAGCTCAACAAATGGACTGCCGACAGCCACAAGAATGATCTGATTCGCACCACGGTGATCAACTACCTGCGCCGCTTCAAGGAGCTCGATGCTGAGCTGAAGCGCAAGCGGTTCGACTTCACCATCGGCGATGAGCTGCCATCGGGTATCATGCAGATCGCCAAGGTCTATGTGGCCAAGAAACGGAAGGTACAGGTGGGTGACAAGATGGCCGGCCGCCACGGCAACAAGGGCATCGTCTCGCGCATCGTGCGCCAGGAGGATATGCCTTTTCTTGCCGACGGCACACCGGTGGACATCGTTCTCAACCCGTTGGGCGTACCCTCGCGTATGAACCTGGGGCAGATATTCGAAACCGTGCTCGGATGGGCCGGCAAGGAGCTGAACCTCAAGTTCGCCACCCCCATCTTCGACGGCGCATCGCTCGATGACCTGAATGAGTGGACCGAGAAAGCGGGGGTGCCGGCATACGGCAAAACCTATCTCTACGACGGCGGCACCGGTGAGCGGTTCGACCAGCCGGCAACGGTGGGCATCATCTACATGCTCAAGCTTGGGCACATGGTAGAAGACAAGATGCATGCCCGCTCAATTGGTCCCTACTCGCTCATCACACAACAACCGTTGGGTGGTAAGGCTCAGTTCGGTGGACAGCGTTTCGGAGAGATGGAGGTGTGGGCACTCGAGGCATTCGGTGCAGCCCACATCCTGCAGGAGATCCTCACCGTGAAATCGGACGACGTAATAGGTCGTTCCAAAGCATACGAATCCATTGTGAAAGGTGAACCCATGCCGCCGGCAGGAATACCCGAATCGTTGAATGTGCTGCTTCACGAACTGAGAGGATTGGGACTCAACGTCAGTCTCGATTAATACTTCCCCGCGGAAGCCAGGGTCACTTCATGTGGCCCTGCACCCCTCTGGGGAAACAGATTTACAACCCCCCATTAACTCTTTATATACAAAACATATATGGCATTTAGAAAAGACAATAAGATAAAGAGTAACTTTTCAAAAATCACGATTAGTCTGGCATCGCCGGAACAAATTCTGGAAAACTCTTTCGGTGAAGTGTTAAAGCCCGAAACAATCAACTATCGTACCTATAAGCCTGAACGTGACGGCTTATTCTGCGAACGTATTTTCGGACCCGTTAAGGACTACGAATGTCATTGCGGCAAGTACAAACGTATTCGCTACAAGGGGATCGTATGCGACCGCTGCGGTGTGGAGGTAACCGAGAAGAAAGTGCGCCGTGAACGTACCGGGCACATTCACCTGGTTGTACCAGTGGCACACATCTGGTATTTCAGGTCGTTGCCCAATAAAATAGGTTATCTGCTGGGCATTCCCACCAAGAAACTCGATTCCATCATCTACTACGAACGCTATGTGGTGATCCAGGCCGGAGCGCTGGAAGAGAAAGTGTCCGAAAAAGATCTGCTCACCGAGGAAGAATATCTGAACCTGCTGGAGACATTGCCCAAGGAAAACCAGATGCTGGAAGACAGCGACCCCAACAAGTTCATCGCCAAGATGGGTGCCGAGGCAATCCTCGACCTGCTGGAGCGGCTCAATCTCGACAAGCTGGCCAACCAGCTCCGTCACCGTGCCAACACCGACACCTCACAGCAGCGCAAGAACGAAGCGCTGAAACAGCTGCAGGTGGTGGAAGCCTTCCGTGGCTCAAAGAACATCAACAAGCCGGAGTGGATGATCATGAAGGTGATCCCGGTGATCCCGCCCGACCTGCGCCCGCTGGTGCCGTTGGATGGCGGCCGTTTTGCCACCTCCGACCTGAACGACCTCTACCGCCGTGTGATCATCCGCAACAACCGGTTGAAACGACTGATCGACATCAAAGCACCCGATGTGATCCTGCGCAACGAGAAGCGCATGCTCCAGGAGGCCGTGGACTCGCTGTTCGACAACTCCCGCAAGTCGAGCGCCATCAAAACCGAGTCGAACCGTCCCCTCAAGTCGCTTTCCGACAGCCTGAAGGGGAAACAGGGACGTTTCCGTCAGAACCTGCTCGGTAAGCGTGTGGACTACTCCGCCCGCTCGGTGATCGTGGTGGGTCCGGAGCTGAAGATGCACGAATGCGGTCTGCCCAAGGATATGGCAGCCGAACTCTATAAGCCGTTTATCATCCGCAAGCTGATTGAACGAGGCATCGTGAAGACGGTGAAATCGGCCAAGAAGATCGTGGACCGCAAAGAACCCGTGGTATATGACATCCTTGAATATGTGATGAAAGGACACCCGGTACTGCTGAACCGTGCCCCTACCCTACACCGCCTGGGCATACAGGCCTTCCAGCCCAAGCTGATCGAGGGGAAAGCCATCCAGCTGCACCCCCTTGCCTGTACGGCTTTCAACGCCGACTTCGACGGCGACCAGATGGCCGTTCACCTGCCGCTGGGCAACGAGGCCATTCTTGAGGCACAGCTGCTGATGCTGGCCTCACACAACATCCTCAACCCGGCAAACGGCGCCCCCATCACCGTACCTTCACAGGACATGGTACTCGGACTCTACTACATCACCAAGATCCGCCCGGGTGCGAAAGGTGAAGGGATGACCTTCTACGGTGAGGAGGAGGCAATCATCGCCTACAACGAGAAGAAAGTGGCGCTGCATGCGTTGATCAAGGTGATCGTCGATGACATCGACGAAGAAGGGAACCCGATCCGCAAGATGCATGAGACCACCGTGGGCCGTGTGATCGCCAACGAAGCGATCCCGAAAGAGGTGGGTTACATCAACGAACTGCTCTCCAAAAAGTCACTCCGCGACATCATCGGCAAGGTGATCAAGACCTGTGGCGTGGCACGCACGGCACAATACCTCGACGACATCAAGGACCTGGGTTACACCATGGCCTTCAAGGGAGGTCTCTCCTTCAACCTGCAGGATGTGATCATCCCCGCGGAGAAAGAGACGCTCATCCAGGAAGGATATGCCGAAGTGGAGCAGATCATGGAGAACTACAACATGGGTTTCATCACCTACAACGAGCGTTACAACCAGATCATCGACACCTGGACGCACATCAACTCGAAGCTTTCGAACATCCTGATGAAACAACTGGCGGAAGACAATCAGGGATTCAACTCTGTGTATATGATGCTCGACTCCGGTGCGCGTGGATCGCGCGAGCAGATCCGCCAGCTTTCCGGTATGCGCGGACTGATGGCCAAGCCACAGAAGAGTGGCGCCGAAGGGGCACAGATCATCGAGAACCCGATTCTCGCGAACTTCAAGGAGGGGCTCTCGGTACTCGAGTACTTCATCTCCACCCACGGTGCCCGTAAGGGTCTTGCCGACACCGCCCTGAAGACAGCTGATGCCGGCTACCTCACCCGTCGTCTGGTGGATGTGTCGCAGGATGTGATCATCAACGAGGAAGACTGCGGCACGCTCCGCGGGCTGGCGGCCAGCGCCATCAAGAACAACGACGAGGTGATCGCCTCGCTCTACGAGCGCATCCTGGGTCGCGTGTCGGTACACGACGTGCAGCACCCCAACACCGGCGAGATACTGGTGAACGCAGGAGAAGAGATCACCGAGGACATTGCAAAGAAGATCGACGAATCACCCATCGAGCGGGTGGAGATCCGTTCCGTGCTCACCTGCGAGTCGCACCAGGGCGTTTGTGCCAAGTGCTACGGCCGCAACCTGGCCACAGGCCGGATGGTACAGAAAGGTGAAGCAGTTGGAGTGATCGCTGCACAATCGATTGGTGAACCGGGTACCCAGCTCACACTGCGTACTTTCCACATGGGTGGTACCGCCTCCAACATTGCAGCCGAAAACAGCATCAGAACCAAATATGATGGTATCCTTGAGTTCGACGAGCTGCGCTTCGTGGAGAGCACCGACTCAGATGGTAAAACTTACAAGGTGGTGGTGAGCCGTTTGGTGGAGATGCGCATCGTGGATCCCCATACCAGGATCGTGCTGCTCTCTCACAATATCCCCTACGGCTCCAAGCTCTACTTCGGTGAGGGAGCCACAGTACAGAAAGGTGACCTGATCTGTGAGTGGGACCCCTTCAACGCTGTGATTGTCTCGGAGGCTACCGGTAGGATTCGTTTCGAGAATTTTGCCGAGAACATGACCTACAAGGTGGAATCGGACGAGCAGACCGGCCTGAAGGAGAAAGTGATCATCGAATCACGCGACAAGACCCGTGCTCCCTCTGCCCATATCGTGAACGAGCATAACGACATCCTGCGCAGCTACACCCTGCCACTCGGCTCGCACATCGTGAAGAACGAGAACGACGAGATCAAGGCGGGTGATGTGCTGGTGAAGATCCCCCGTGCCGTGGGCAAGGCGGGTGACATCACCGGTGGTCTTCCGCGCGTCACCGAGCTGTTCGAAGCCCGCAACCCCTCCAACCCGGCAGTGGTTTCCGAGATCGACGGCGAGGTATCGTTCGGCAAGATCAAACGCGGCAACCAGGAGATCACCATCACCTCCAAGACAGGCGAACAGAAGAAGTACATGGTACCTCTCTCGAAGCAGATCCTGGTACAGGAGAACGACTATATCCGCGCCGGTATGCCGCTCTCCGACGGCGCCATCACTCCCTCCGACATTCTCGCGATCATGGGGCCGACAGCCGTGCAGGAGTATATCGTGAACGAGGTGCAGGATGTATATCGCCTGCAGGGCGTGAAGATCAACGACAAGCACTTCGAGGTGATTGTCCGCCAGATGATGCGCAAGGTGGAGGTGGTGGATCCGGGAGATACCCGCTTCCTCGAGCAACAGCTGGTCGACAAGAATGAGATGATGGAAGAGAACGACCGCATATGGGGTAAGAAAGTGATTGTGGATGCCGGTGACTCACAGATCTTCGAGCCGGGTCAGATCGTCACCGTGCGCAAGCTGCGCGACGAGAACAGCTCGCTGAAACGGCGCGACCTGAAAACGGTGGAGGCACGTGATGCCATCCCCGCCACCGCCAACCAGGTGTTGCAGGGGATCACCCGTGCGGCACTTCAGACCACCAGCTTCATGTCTGCCGCCTCGTTCCAGGAGACCACCAAGGTGCTGAACGATGCTGCCATCAACGGTAAGACCGACACGCTGGAAGGCCTCAAGGAGAACGTGATCGTGGGTCATCTCATCCCGGCCGGTACCGGTCAGCGAGAATTCGACAAGCTGATCGTCGGTTCACGTGAGGACTTCGAGAAGCTGAACGCCAACAAGCGCAGCAACCTGTTCCAGGAGGCAGCCGTGGAAGAATAATAGCTTTGAAATAACTTTTTGAAAAAAGTGCAACTTTCGATATTCACGGTTTTTGTCCGGTCGACTTTTTCAGATAGTCGTAGATCGCCTGCTGCGCCCGTACGGGGGGCTCATCCGGTGAAGCAAGCTCTCTTTTAAAGATGTTATTCAGATGCTCATCTACCCATACGGCGCTCTGGTTATCTTCCAGCTGGATTTTCAGGATATCGATGATCTGCCGCTTCAGCAGCTCTGAGTAAACCGGGAAAGCCACCTCGATGCGGCGGTGCAGGTTGCGTTCCATCCAGTCGGCAGAGGTCAGGTAGATATTTTCTTCGCCGCCGTTCAGGAAGTACCAGACGCGGGCATGCTCCAGGTAGGCATCCACGATGCGTGTCACACGGATATTTTTGCTGTAAGGCTGATTGGGTACCAGGCAGCAGATACCCCGGATAATCAAATCGATCTGCACGCCTGCCTCGCTGGCACGGTAGAGCGCGTTAATCATTCCCTTGTCCTCCAGGCTGTTCATCTTCAGTATGATCTGACCGATACCACCCTGTCGTACCTGCTCAATCTCCCCCTCGATCATTTTATAGATTTCGGGAATCATGTTGAACTGCGTCACCAACAGATGTTTGAAATCGTGCGTATAAGGCTTCCCCTCCAACACGCGGAAGACCTCGTCAATATCTCTGATGATCTCCTTGTTCGATGTCAGCAATCCCTTGTCGGAATAGATGCGGGCTGTTTTCTCGTTGAAGTTGCCCGTACCCAGGTAGGCATACCCCTTGATCGGATCATTGGGGTCGTTGCTTCTCTTGCGCACGTAGGCCAGCTTGGCATGCACCTTCAGTCCCGGCAGGCTGTAGATGATCTTCACCCCCGCCTGTTGCATCAGTTCGGAGGAGAGGTAGTTGTTCTCCTCATCGAAGCGGGCCTTGAGCTCCACGAAGACCGTCACCTTTTTGCCGTTCTTTGCCGCGCTGATCAGGCTGTTGATCACGGCCGAGTTCTCGGCCACCCGGTATTGGGTCACCTTTATCTCGACCACCTTGGGGTCGAAAGCAGCCTGCATCAGGAAACGTAACAGGTAATCAAACGACTGGTAGGGAAAATGCAACAATACATCCTGCTTCCGTAACACACGCAGGATGGAGGTGTTTGCTTCCAGTTCCGGCACACGCAGGGGCTGCGGCAGCCGTCGTTTCAACGAATCGCCTACCGGGTTAGGGAGATTAGCCAGATCTGACAGGTTCAGGTAACGTCCGGAAGGCAATAGCTCCTCCTCTTCAATTTCATAGGCTTCACACAGATAGCGCAGAAAATAATCCGGCATATCCTTGTCGTACTGAAAGCGGGTCACCGCACCAATCTTACGCTTGCGCACCTTGCGCAGGATCTCCTCTGCAATATCCTTCTGATCCTCATCCTCCAGTGAAAAATCGGCATCACGCGAAATCTTGATGCTGAAGCAGTCCACAATATCATATCCGGGAAAGACACTCTGCAAATTCGCCTTGATCACGTCGTCGATAAACATGATGTAATAATTGCCGCCCTGTTCAGGTAGTTCAATAAAGCGCGGTATCTTCGTGTAAGGTATTTTCATGATGGCGTACGTGTAACGACGGCCGTTCGACTCTTTCTTTTTTTCCTTCTTTCGTAAGCTGATAACCTGATAGATACGCCCATCCTGAATAAAGGAATGGATATCATTCTTCATGATGATCATGGGTTGCAGATAGGGGAATACCTCTTCGTTGAAATACTTCTCCACATAGGCGCGATGAAAAGGCTCCACCTGATCCGTCTGATACAACACAATCCTGTTTCTCCTGAGCTCGGGCAGTATCATGTTGTTGAATATCTCATCATACTCTCTCTCCTGGGCAGTCACTTCCCGGTTGATCTCTGCAATGGTTCTCATTGCCTCCTCTACCGATTCGTCCCGCCTGATGCTCTCCAGCAGGGAACTGTGATAACCAGACACCCGTATCTTGTAGAACTCCTCCAGGTTGGAAGAGTAGATAGAGAGGAACTTGATCCGCTCATAGATGGGGAGTCGTTCGTCTTTCGCCTCCAGGAGTACCCGGTAGTTGAAAGAGAGCCAGCTGATATCGCGTTTGAAGTAGGAGTAACTTTTAGGGTCCATTGTAACTGTTTTTGCCGTATAAGATTAAACTTCAAAATTAGGAAGTTTGTTCGAATAAATCATCTTTTGCCTGAAAATAAAAAAATCATCCCCATTTTTGCCGAAATTGTTAAAACAAAAGGACAAATGTTGTAAGTTTGTGCTTTCTTAGAGATCCAACAGAATAAGCATATGCGTAGAAAAATAAATGAGTACCTGCTGTTAACACTCAAAGGCATGGCGATGGGGGCAGCTGATGTTGTTCCGGGCGTTTCGGGTGGCACAATTGCCCTGATCACCGGGATCTATGAGGAGCTTATCTTCTCCATCAAATCGATAAACCTCAAAGCTTTGAAACTTCTCTTCACAGGGAAGGGTGCCGCTTTCTGGAAAGCCATTAACGGCAATTTTTTGCTGAGTGTGTTGCTGGGAATCGGCATCAGCATTTTCTCGCTGGCCAGGGGGCTGACCTATCTGCTGGAGCATTATCCCATTCTGGTATGGTCCTTCTTTTTTGGCCTTATCATTGCATCTGCCATTTACGTGGCCCGAACCATCCAAACATGGAATGCAGGAGCTGTGATAGCAGGAATCGCCGGGATAGCAATCGCCTATTTTATTACGGTGATTTCGCCAACAGAAGCAAACCCCACCTGGATCTATATCTTTTTTTCGGGTATGATTGCCATCTGTGCGATGATCCTGCCGGGTATCTCCGGAAGTTTTATCCTGGTATTGCTGGGTATGTACCCGTTTATCATGGGTGCTGTAGGCGATTTAAATATCCCGGTGTTGCTTGTTTTTGTAGCAGGTGCTGCGATTGGAATCATTGCCTTTTCCAATTTTCTTTCCTGGCTGCTGAAAAATTTTCACACCCTCACCATTGCTCTGTTGTCCGGATTTATGGTCGGCTCACTCAATAAGATCTGGCCCTGGAAAGAGGTCACCGAATCGTTTATCGACCGCCATGGAGAAGTGAGACCGCTAACGGAAAGGAACATATTACCCGGCACCTATGAGACCCTCACAGGAAATGAGTCCTGGTTGTGGGGCGCCATTTTTTTTCTGATTGCCGGTTTTGTCCTGATCTTTGCAATTGAGGGTGCCACAAAACGAAAAAAATGAAGAGAATCGGGTTGCTCTCCGATACCCATGGCTACTGGGACGACAAGTACGTGACCTACTTCGCCCCCTGCGATGAAATATGGCATGCCGGCGATATCGGCTCGATGGAGCTGGCCGACCGCTTTGAGGCGTTGAAACCGTTCCGTGCCGTGTATGGCAATATCGACGACTACAAGACCCGGGCCGCCTATCCGCAGACGCTGCGATTCACGCTCGAGAATGTGGATGTGCTGATGACTCATATCGGCGGTTACCCGGGCCGTTACGACCCCTCCATCCGCGCACAGCTGTATGCCCGTCCCCCCAAACTGTTTATCGCGGGACACTCGCATATTCTGAAGGTGATGTACGATAAAAAGCTGGAATGCCTGCATATGAACCCGGGTGCAGCGGGGAAGTATGGCTTCCACCGTGTGCGCACCCTGCTGCGTTTTGTGCTGGATGAGGGCGATATCAGAGAGCTGGAAGTGATTGAAATCGGCCAGCAGGTGTAAACGAAATCATACCTGCAGATACAACAAATCACCTGTCATCCGATCACCGGGGAAGCAAACCCGGGAAAACGGAGAGCACGATCCCCGCTACACCCACCAACATCAGCACGGAACCGACGCTCCTGTTGAGCAGCACCAGCCCCTTCCGGTTGAAATGTTTCCGCAGACGGGACACAAACAGGGAGAGGAGGAACCACCATAACAGTGCCGCGATGATAAGAGCACCCATCCCGGCAAGAAGCGATCCCCAGCCATGCGGTAAAGGGTTGAACGAAAAGCGGGCATAGAGACCCACATAGACCAGGATGATGGCTGCATTGGAGAAGGTGAGCAGAAACGCCGAAACAAAATCTTTCACATAACGTGTTTCTCCCGTTATCCTGTCGGGCCGCCATCCTTTCAACGGATTGGTGCGATACACACCGATCCCGAAAAGGATCAGGATGATGCTTCCCAGCCACTGCAGCTCGCTTTCATGTACGGTGAGGAAGTCGGACATAAAACTCAGCCCCACCAGTGTGATGAGAGCATAGATGATGTCAGAGAGCAACGCGCCCAAACCGGTGACAAAGCCATGCCACCGTCCCCGGTTGAGCGTGCGTTGAATGGTGAGCATGTTGAGCGGCCCCATGGGTAAGGAGACCAATAATCCGATGATAAAGCCCCGGGCAATTGTTTCGAGCATAACTAGGAATACAGGGGAGAGGATCGAAGATTCTTTCGCCACAAAGATACATTCATTCTCAAAACGAACAAAATGAGTTTTTCACCCCGAGGCATAGTTCAAAAAAGTTCCTTAACTTTGTACATCCATTCAGACAGGCGGAAACCGCCGGGTAAACTGTCCCGCTATTTCCTGCAACATTCATCTGGGTCAATCAAAAAACGAACGTTATGATTTCATTTTTCCATACACCTTCCCGTAGCGTGATTGCCGTACAATCGGAAGCTGCTTTTCCCGCTGAAACAGTCGAAAAGCTGACCTGGCTCTTCGGAAAAGCTGCGCTGCTTGAAGCAACGACCATCAACACCCCCTTTATCGGGCCCCGCCGCGAGATGATCACACCCTGGAGTACCTGCGCGGTGGAGATCACCCAGAACATGGGTATCGAAGGCATCACCCGCATGGAGGAGTATATACCCATACCGGAAAATGTTCCTTTCGATTTCGACCCGATGCTGCAGCGCAGGTACGAGCAGCTGGATCAGGCACTCTTTACCATCGACAAGCAACCGGAAGAGATCCGCTATATCGATGACATCGCGGCGTACAACAGCGCGGAGGGTCTCGCCCTGAGTGAAGAAGAGATCGACTATCTCAACGACGTGAGTAAAAAGATGGGACGCCGCCTCACCGACAGCGAGGTGTTCGGCTTCTCACAGGTCAACTCGGAACATTGCCGCCACAAGATATTCAACGGGAAATTTATCATCGACGGTGAAGAAAAAGAACTCTCCCTCTTTCAACTGATCAAACGCACGTCGCAGGTCAACCCGAACAGCCTCATCTCCGCCTACAAAGACAATGTGGCCTTCGTGCAGGGGCCTGTCATTGAACAGTTTGCCCCTGCCAGCGGCGACAAGCCCGATTTTTTCCGGACAAAAGAGGTGGAGAGCGTGCTCTCGCTCAAAGCTGAAACACATAACTTCCCCACCACGGTGGAACCCTTCAACGGCGCCTCCACCGGCACCGGGGGGGAGATCCGCGACCGGCTCGCCGGCGGAAAAGGATCCCTTCCTGTGGCCGGAACGGCCGTCTATATGACCTCCTACCCGCGCCTGGAAGAGGGGCGCCCCTGGGAGCAGGTGATGCCGCCACGCCCCTGGCTCTACCAGACACCGGAACAAATACTGATCAAAGCCTCCAACGGCGCATCCGACTTTGGCAACAAATTCGGGCAGCCGCTGATCTGCGGTTCCGTGCTCACCTTTGAACATGCCGAGAACCAGAAGAAGTTTGGTTACGACAAGGTGATCATGTTAGCCGGGGGAGTGGGTTACGCCAACAAGCGCGACGCGAGGAAAGGTGATCCGCAGAGCGGCGAGAAGGTGGTGTTGCTGGGCGGCGACAACTACCGCATCGGCATGGGCGGTGGTGCCGTCTCATCGGTCAACACCGGCGAATACTCCACGGGGATTGAGCTGAACGCGGTACAGCGTGCCAACCCCGAGATGCAAAAACGGGTGGCCAACGTGATCCGCTCTTTGGCAGAGTCGGACGAGAATCCCATCGTCTCCATCCACGACCATGGTGCGGGCGGGCACCTGAACTGCTTCTCCGAGCTGGTTGAGCAGACCGGCGGGGTGATCGACATCGACAAGCTGCCGGTGGGCGACAAGACCCTCTCCGCGAAGGAGATCATCGGCAACGAGAGCCAGGAACGCATGGGGCTGCTGGCAAAAAAAGAGGATATTGAACGGATTGAACGGATCGCCTCACGCGAACGCTCCCCCATGTACGTGGTGGGCGAAACCACCGGCGACATGCGGTTTACCTTCCGCGGCAACGAGGGTGTCAACCCCATCGACATGGAGCTGGACGATTTCTTTGGCAAACCGCCGGTGACCGTGATGGAGGACAGCACCGTGGAGGAGGCCTACGAGGCTCCGGCATACAGCATTGCGGAACTCGGCACCTACATCGAGAACGTGCTGAAGCTGGAGGCGGTGGCCTGCAAAGACTGGCTCACCAACAAGGTGGACCGGTCGGTGACCGGGAAGATCGCCCGCCAGCAGTGCCAGGGAGAGATACAGCTGCCGCTGAGCGACTGCGGCGCCATCGCCCTCGACTACCGGGGCTATGCCGGCATGGCCACCTCACTGGGTCATGCACCTCAGGTGGCGATGACCGACCCGGCTGCCGGGTCGGTGATGGCCATTTCCGAAGCACTGACCAATATTGTCTTCGCACCACTGGTAAATGGATTGCAGAGTGTATCGCTCAGCGCCAACTGGATGTGGCCCTGCCGCAACCCGGGCGAGGATGCCCGTCTCTACAGGGCGGTGGAAGCCTGCTCCGGGTTCGCCGCTGAGCTGGGCATCAACATCCCCACCGGGAAGGACTCCCTTTCCATGACACAGAAGTATGGCGACGACAAGGTATTCGCTCCCGGTACTGTGATCATCTCCGCTGCCGCCGAGGTGAAGAATATCCGCCGCATCGTATCACCCGTGCTGGCATACATCAAAGGCACCTACCTCTATTACATCGATTTCTCGTTCGACACCTTCAAACTGGGCGGATCGGCATTTGCCCAGACCATGGGCAGGGTGGGCGACGAAGCGCCAACAGTGACCGATGCCGAATATTTCAAGAATGCCTTTGCTGCCGTGCAGGAGCTCACCAGCCGTGGTCTCATTCTGGCGGGACATGATATCTCCGCCGGCGGTCTGGTCACCACGCTGCTGGAGATGTGCTTCGCCAACCCGCGGGGAGGAGTGGAAGCGCATCTCGACAAGATCCGGCATACCGACCTGATCAAGATCCTCTTCTCAGAAAACCCGGGCGTGGTGATCCAGGTGAAGCACCACCAGCTGGTGGAGAAGATACTGGACGACTATGGCGTGGGATATGCCATCGTGGCACGCCCCACCGAGGAGCGCAAGCTGGTGATCGCCCGTGAGGAGTTCCGGCAGGAGTTCGATATCGATCATCTGCGCGATGTGTGGTACAAGACATCCTACCTGCTCGACCGCAAGCAGAGCGGTGAGAAGTGTGCAGCCGATCGTTTCGCGAACTACAAGCAGCAGCCGCTGCAGTTCAGCTTCAACCCCTCTTTCACCGGGAAGATGGCCGATCTGGGCCTCGACCCCGACCGCGAGGAGCGCGGCGGCCTCACCGCGGCGATCATCCGCGAAAAAGGAACCAACGGAGAACGTGAAATGGCTTATGCCCTTTACCTGGCAGGCTTTGATGTGAAGGATGTGCACATGACCGACCTCACCTCGGGTCGCGAGACGCTGG
>JAHDQF010000068.1 GCA_018433945.1 Proteiniphilum sp.
CCCATGCCGATGACCATCATCAGGATGAATACCTCACGCCGTTCCTGGGTTTTGAAAACTTCGACGGGCCGAGCATGCAAATTGGCAATCCGGCACGGGTAAATCACCGCATAGCCAAATGGGTAAACGAATCGGAAAAAGCCGGAAAGCGCTGGCTGGTGAACCTCGATGAAATTGGCCCGGCCTGGAAAGGCATATTACCCGATTCATATGATGCCTGCCACGACACGGTTCGTGCAGATTGTTTGTGGGGCGCACTGCTGGGCGGAGCAGCAGGCGTAGAATGGTACTTTGGCTACCGGTACCCGCATACCGATCTCACTTGCGAAGATTTCCGCAGCCGCGAAAACTGGTGGAAACAATCAACCATCGCCACTCGCTTTGTGAACACGCTCCCGGTTGAAACCATGAAACCCGCCAACGATCTGGTTAACCCGAAAAATGCATTCTGTTTCGCCGATCCGGGTAATATATATGTTGTTTACAAGCCCATGAATTCAGGGGAATGTAAATTGAAGCTCAACTCGGATAAGACATTCAATGTTAAATGGTTTAATCCGCGCAAAGGAGGGGAAGTAAAAACCGGCAGCATTTCCGAAATTAAAGGCAAAGGATTAGCCAGCATCGGATATCCACCGGAAGAAGCCGAAAAGGATTGGCTGGCAATTATTCAGTAATCCATAATTGGTCGATTTTTGCTGACTTCTCTGTCGGTAATCTCCACTGACAGGATTTTAAATGAGATTTTCAGGAGTTAAACGGATCCACCGGCTGATAAGCTGTATGAGGCAGGTACTTCCTGATCCTTTTCCGCACGACGGAGGGCGGTTCGTTGTTTTTATATTCGTCCAGCGCGGCACTCACCTCCAAAGTTTTCCCTGCCGGAACGGAAATCTCCACAGTGATGCTTTGGTTACGGAATCCCTGACCGACCGGCACCATCAGAAATTCAGGCAACAGCAACAGGGAATCCTGCTGCACAATCTGATAGGTAAATCCGGCTATATCTGCTTTTGCCGTACGCAAATCTTTGCCCCGTGAGGCGGCAATGGTTCTCACATGAAAAAGGGAATCCGGACTCTTCTTGATATACAGGTAAATGTTCCTGAACAGTAGCGAATCTTCGTTGACTGTAATATAGGGTAACTCGTCGATATCAATGTTGAACCCATACCCCATTTTAAACTCGGCGTAATCCTCGGAATAGGGTTGCATATCGAGATACAGTTTGCCGGATGTAACCGGCGACAACGCAACAACAGATTCTTTCGAACTCTCCACACTGTATTTATCGGCCACATTCTTGGCCAGTACGCCCGCCAGCGTGAGGCCTGCAAACCAGAGGACAAAAGAAACTACACCGATTACCGGGTGCGACCGGGTTTTCATCACCCGCCGTATGATCCAGGTAATAATGGAGATAACCGGCACCAGTACGATCAACGACAAGGAAATGATCAGCAGGTTCGTTTCATATCCCGGATCAATGAACAAGGATTTCAGCGACATGAACTGCGTTCCGGCAAACAGGAATCCGATGAATACACCCACAAGCACCAGTGCCAGAAAACCGACAAATGTGAAGAAGATGATCTTCAGAAAGAGGGTCAACACATTCAGGCATCCCGACCTTTGCGGGGGAGCGGAGGGTGTATCCTTCCACCTGCTCTCAGGCGGAACGGGCGGCTGAGGAGGCATCTCCTGTACAGGCGTGCCTGCTTCAACCGGGTTATCTTCGGTTACCACATTTGCCACCGTTCGATGAGCGGTGTTTTCTGCCATTCTGCCCGTCGCTCCGTCAGCCGTTCTGTCAACCGGTTTTTCAGCATCGCCACGGCTCCTTGTACTTGCCACATTGTCGGTCATTTTTTCCCGGATGGTACGGATATACTCCTCCTCCCCCATCATCTCCAGCTTCTGTTTCACGGTCTTCGCCTCGGGAATGATTGCCCAGAGGACAACGTAAACCAGCGCCATGCTCATATTAAAGTTCCAGTTGAAATCAACATCATCGAACAGACGATTCATCGGGAAGATAGAGATCATCCCGATCATATTCAACAGAAGGGGCAACAGAAACAGGACGCGAGGGATCCATGAGTCGATCCGGAAATAGGCGGCTATCCCGCCGCATACACCCCCAAGAAACCGGTCGTTCGGGTTGCGGTAAAGCCGCCTGGTTACGTTCGTTACCAGTGGTTTCGGTTTCAATACAATCCACAGCACAATATACACCCAGAACAGTACTCCGAAAAAGAGTACGAAGAGAATCCGGATCCATACCGGGTCGGTTTTGAAATAATGTGCCAGCCCGCTGCATACGCCGCCAATGATCTGATCGTTTGCATTGCGGTAGAGCGAGCGGCGTTCTTCGGTGTTTTCAGGGGGTGTCTGTGTATTTCCGGCAGACGAGGAGGAACGATGTGCCTGAGGCTCTTCATGCTCCTCATAGTCCGTATCAAAATCTTTCGGCCGGCCGATGCTGGTGATGATAGCTTCCACATCTTCGTCGGTAATGCAGTTGATGCCATGCTTCAACCGGTTGCCGAACAACTCCGCGATGCGGCATTCAATGTCGTTGACAATCTCATCACCCCCCTCCTCTTTCGAGAAATAGCTTTGAAGGCTGTCGATGTATCGGTTTAATATCTCATAAGCAGTCTCTTCGATGGCGATGACCTGCCCCTGGAAATTAATGTTGATTACTTTCTTCATGCGATTGGTCTGTTTTGATGATGTTTGGATGTTATGCCGACGGAGGCGGATCTTGACGTGTTACTGTGGCTACCCCCGATGCCAATTCATGCCAGGTAGCCTCCAACTGGATATAAAACTGATTTCCCTTTTCGGTGAGCCGGAAATATTTGCGGGGGGGCCCAGAAGTGCTCTCCACCCATCGGTAAGAAAGGATACCGGCATTTTTCAGGCGATTCAGCAACGGATAAAGCGTCCCTTCCAGAAGCTGCAACCCGGCACTCTTCATCTCGTCGATGATGTCGCCCGGATATGCCTCTCCCCGCTTGATGATGGAAAGGACACAATATTCCAGTACCCCTTTTCGCATCTGACTTTGCGTATTTTCAATATTCATGTTCGATGCTTTACGTACATTTAACGCTACAAAAATACATTAAACAAAGTATTATGCAATACATAGTACCATTAAATTTCCAACATTTAAGTTTATTTAACTTTGTTACACCTGTCCCATACAACATACATAGGCTATAAATTACAGCTCAATGCGAATAATGGTAATAAATGTTTTATGCGGTGAGACGAACCGTGACAACGAAAAATAATGTATATTTGTGTTTTAATCAATGGATATGTCGCTACAAGGGAAACATATTGTGCTGGGGATCACGGGGAGCATTGCCGCCTATAAATCGGCCATCCTCACCCGTTTGCTCGTGAAAAAAGGAGCCGAAGTGCAGATTGTGATCACACCCGCGGGCAAGGAGTTTATCACGCCGGTCACGTTGTCCGCTCTTTCGGGGCGGCCCGTGATCAGTGATTTCTTTGCCTCGGGCGACGGCACCTGGCACAGCCACGTGGATCTGGGGTTGTGGGCCGACCTGATGGTGGTGGCGCCTGCAACGGCTTCCACCCTTGGTAAGATGACCCATGGCATCGCCGACAACATGCTGATCACCACCTACCTCTCCATGAAGGCGCCGGTCTTCGTAGCGCCGGCAATGGATCTCGACATGGTTCGTCATGTCACCACACAACGCAATCTAGAAAAGTTGAAAAGTGACGGCGTGCGGATCATTGATGCGGCAGAAGGCGAATTGGCCAGTCACCTCGAAGGCAAAGGACGGATGGAGGAACCGGAAAAGATCGTTGCCATCCTGGAACAGTTCTTCGCCGAAAAGTGTCACCTCGCCGGCAAAAAGATACTGATCACCGCCGGCCCCACTTATGAACGGATCGACCCGGTACGCTTCATTGGCAACTTCTCTTCCGGGAAGATGGGCTTTGCACTGGCGGAGGAGTGTGCCGCACGCGGTGCGGAGGTGTTGCTGATCACCGGTCCTACTGCACTGTCGCTCTCCCACCCTCGTATCCGCAAGATTGATGTGGAGTCGGCACAGCAGATGTACGATGCTGCGGTGAACGCCTTTCCGGAAATGGATGCAGCCATCCTGTCGGCTGCCGTGGCCGATTACCGTCCGGAAGCAGCGGCGGAGCAAAAAATCAAGCGCACCGAAGGGGAGAATCTCACCCTCGCACTCACCCCCAATCCCGACATTGCGGCCACACTGGGAAAAATGAAAAAGCCCGGGCAGAAGATTATCGGCTTTGCCCTGGAGACCAACGACGAAGAGTACCATGCGATAAAAAAAATGGAACAGAAAAATCTCGATTATATTGTCCTTAACTCGTTACAAGATCAGGGTGCCGGCTTCGGACACGATACCAACAAGGTGACGATCTTATCCCGTAACGGAGAAAAAAAATCGTTCGGATTAAAAACCAAAAAAGAGGTCGCAAAAGATATCGTTGACGTTATTTTCGGCACAACCTCCAATGAATCCGGGTAACCGGCTTTTTTATGAACAAAAACCACAAAAGATGAAACCAGGCAACGCTATATTTCTGTTTATACTTTTATACACAGCTACAACCATACTCCCATCCTATTCACAGCCCTACAGAAATCCTTTAACCCTTCCACCTGCTCTCAGCGGCAACTTCGGCGAACTCAGAAGCAACCATTTTCACTCCGGAATCGATTTCAAAACAGCACAATCCGCCAACAAACCCATCTTTGCCGTTGAAGATGGTTACGTATCGCGCATCAGCGTCGCCCCTGGCGGTTACGGGCTGGCTCTCTATATCGATCATCCCGCCACGGGTCATACCAGCGTCTATGCCCACCTCAACAGCTTCTCCGATAAGATTGCACGATATGTGGAGGAGAAACAGTATGAACTGGAGCGCTTTCAGGTAAACCTCCACCCCGAAGAGGGGCTTCTGCCTGTAAAACGGGGCGAACAGATTGCCTTGAGCGGCAATACCGGAAGTACCGGCGGTCCGCATCTCCATTTTGAAATACGGGATACTCGCTCCGAAGAACCGCTCGATGCCCTGTCGTTTCTGCCGCCTGTTCCCGATACCCGGAAACCGGAACTGAGGGGGATTGCCTTTTATCCGGTGGAAGGAAAGGGAGTGGTCAATGGAAGCAGTCAACCGCTGCGGTTGCAAGTTGGCAAAGATAAATCAGGGAACCCGCTGGCTCCCGGCAGCGCCATCCATGCGTGGGGACGCATCGGGGTCGGCGTGAAAGCGTATGACCGCATGAACGGCCAGTCCAATATCTACGGAGTGAAGCATATCCGCCTGTTCGTGGACGATGAACCGGTTTTCAACAGCAGGATAGATCGGTTTTCCTTTGCGCAGACCCGCATGTTGAATGCGCACATCGACTTTGACGATTGGAAGGAACGACGTTCTTTTTACATGAAATCGTTCATAGAACCCGGCAATAAACTGCCCTTCTATCAGGCTAAAAACAGCGGCTACATCGATATAAACGAGGAAAGAGATTACCGGTTCCGGTACGAGTTGGAAGATTTGTATGGCAACCTGCTCACCTACACCTTCACCGTGAAGGGGCAACCACAAACGCTTCCCGAAAAAGACCAATGCGGGCATTATATGTCGTGGAATTTCGACAATGCTTTCATGGAGCCGGGTTTTTCTCTTTCCATCCCCCGTGGTAATTTGTATTACGATGTATGCTACCGCCATGCTGCCTCAAAAAGCCGTACGTACTATTCCGATGTGCACCAGGTGAACAACCGTCCCGTACCCCTCCACAACAGGGCTGAGATATGGCTCAGCATGCATACCGACACATTGCAACACCGGCATCAGTATGGCATCGTGAAAATCAATGACAATGGATCGGAGAACTGGATAGGCGGAACATACAAGCAAGGTGGCATCACGGCTTCCATTCGCGAGCTGGGAGACCGATACGCGGTCACTGCGGATACCCTGCCTCCGGTAATCACGCCGCTGGAGCCTGCCGGGTGGGTGAACCAAAAAAGAATACGGGTAAGGCTCAGAGACGATAAAAGCTGGATAGCCGCATTCAGGGGATAGATAAACGGGAAATATGTGCTTTTCACCCACGATACCAAATCGACGGTTTACACGTATCGTTTCGACGAAACACGGCTCAAAAAAGGAGAAAAGCAGACCCTGACCTTCCGTGCTATGGACGGAGCAGGAAACAGCAGTGAATACAGCTACACATTCCATTACTAAAGGATAATCCCCGCCACTGGGACGCTTTTCCTCACATGCAACAGCAACATTCTCTCGTGCTGTTACACCCTCTTAAAGCCCCAACGTCTCCTTCACCAGGGCGATCTCCCGTTCACTGCCGACATGTTTTCCTTCTACGTCCGACAGCTTTACACACTCCTGCCACGGCTCTTTGGCAGTCATTTTGCATCGAAAAAGTTTCATCACAATATTCATTCCATTGATATCGTTCCCCACATCGGCAGTCAGGTTGGTGCCAATTCCGAAAGTGGCCCCGATACGGTCACCGCAATACTCCTTGATCCGGATTGCCTTATCCACACTCAGGCTGTCGGAAAAGACCAGGTATTTGAGTTTCGGGTTCACACGCAGCTCTTCATACCTTTTAATCACCTTATCCGTAAAAACAAACGGGTCACCGCTATCGTGGCGGAGGCTGGTAAAGAGTGCCGCATGTTTCTTGCTGAAATTACGCAGAAATATGTCGGTGGTATAAGTATCGGTGAGTACCGTACCCAGGTCGCCGTCGAATACGTTGATCCAGTCCTCCATCGACATATAATTGGCCATCTTGTAACCGTATATCGACCCGTGAAACTGTACCCATTCATGAGGATGGGTACCCGACACACGCAGGTTGTGCTTGTACGCCATATATACATTGCTGGTACCAAACAGGCTCTCACCTGCATGCGCCTTCAGCAGTTCCGTCACCCTGTCCTCCACCTCCAGGCTAAAACGGCGCCGCATCCCGAAAAGCGAGACGGAAAGGTTATGTTCCTTCATTTTTTTTGCTTTCTCCACCGTGACCTCCTCCAGATATTTCAGGTCGGGATAGCGCCCCGTCTCACGGAAATAGAGTTCCGAAACAGTCGCCAGAATAGGCGTCTCCCACAGGGTGACCCGGTAAAGCAGCCCCCTTGCCCTGATGTGCAGTTTGCTGCGTTCCATGTTAATCTCCACCTCTGATGGATCAAACCGATAGCCTTTCAGAAAATCGATATAGATGGGCGGCAGATAGGGCATCTGTTTCCTGACAAACTGCTCCTCCTCCCGGGAGAGCGATAGCTGTGACATCTGATCCAGCTCCTGCCGCAGCAACCGGTCAAATCCTTCCGGATAATCCTCATTGTTGCGATCCACAAATTCGAATTCGCCGTAAGCCCTCGGAAAAAGCTTCGAATAAGCATAGCTGGTGGTAAACTTATACAGGTCGGTATCAAGGATGCTTCTGATGATTCCCATGTTTGCTCAAAAAATTAATTGAATTAATTTTAATTGATTTGAAAGATAAAACGTTTAAATCATTGTTTCGTTCACTCCGATGTTAAACAGAAGAGGGCGCCACTGTACAACAGCGACGCCCCGGGAAATCTATCGTTTAAAATTGAATCACATTTCCGCCTCTATGTTCCAGACAAACGCCCTCAAGCCGAGGTTGGCCGATTCGTTGTCCAGCTCCCTGAGGTAAGAGAGCAGACCCTCCACCTTTTCATCCGCCACCACCGTGAGGATGGCATTGTTTACCGAGGGCCAGGCATGGCTCCCATAGTGGGGAAAGCCGTCGTTGCTGCCCTTGCCGTACACCTCTTTCCAGGAAGTAAATCCACGTATGTTCAAAGAACTCAGGTCGTTCACAATCATTTCATAGTGTGCCTGGTCTAAAACAATCATTACTGCTTTCATACGATAATATTTTATTCTTTTACATTAAGGACGTATGGAACTCGCGATTATCATGTACTTGTGTGAAAAACATGTTCATGCTCGTTTCATACGATAATATTTTATTGATTGCCATTTTCCACCAGCACTTCCCGGTGTTTGCGACGTTTGCGACGTACCCCATAGCCGGCCATCATGGAATAAAGAGCGGGGATGAGAATCAGGCTGATGACGGCAGAGAAGGTCATTCCTCCAATAATGGAAATCCCCAACGTTTGCCACATTTCAGAACCTTGTCCTGTACCGATGGCCAACGGAACCATACCCAGGATGGTGGTCAACGTAGTCATCAGGATCGGTCGCAGTCTCGAACGACCGCCATGAGTGACGGCAGTGATGATGGACATGCCCCTTTCCCGGTTCAGGTTAATGTAGTCGATCAGCACGATGGCGTTCTTCACCACCATCCCCACGAGCATGATCATGCCCACGTAACCCATGATGCCGAGCGGCTGACCTGTCAGCGCGAGCAACAACAGGGAACCGGTAAATGCAAAGGGCACGGTCAGGATGATCATAAACGGATAGGTGAGCGACTCGAACTGCGATGCCAGGACAATGTAAACCAGCAAGGAAACAATGACCAGCAACAGACTGAGATCGGCAAAAGTATCCTGCTGATCCTCAACCGTACCACCTAACTCCAGCTGTACACCCGGCGGAAGGTCGGTTGTTGCCATCACATCACTCACATCCTGAGCCACCTCACTCAAGGCACGTCCGTAGACCGATCCGGTAATCGTTACAACACGCTCCCGGTCCTTCCGGTCGATCTGGGGTAAGCTGGAGGCTTCCACCACCTCTCCCAGGTCGCGCACACGAACACCCTTCCCCATGGGATTGTAGATCAGAATGTTTTCTATGTCCTCGAGCGATTGACGGTACGGTTCATCAAACCGGACACGGATATCATACTCCTCTCCCTCTTCGCGATAACGGGACATCACGAGGCCGTTGACCCGGTTACGCACTGCGCCGGCTGCCGTACTCATGTTGAGTCCGTTCAGTGCCAGCTTCTCGCGGTCGAACTGGATCTGGTACTCCAAACGATAATCTTTTCTGGATATGGTGATATCTCTGAGTCCTCTCACCTTTCCCAACTCGCTCTGTAGGGTTGCCGCAGCTTCATCGGTTGCCGCAAAGTCGTAGCCAAAGACATCCACGTCCACAAAACTGCCACCAACCATACTCATGGCGCCGCCACCCGGTGTGACCTCAAACCGATAAAGTTCAGGCATCTGAGCCAGCATCAGACGAATCTCCTCCGAAATTTCATAGATGTCTTTCTTCCTGTTCTCTGCTTCTGTCATCCTCAGGGTATAAGACATCAGATTGGATGCATTGTCCTGCATTGCTGCGAACGTGTTTTCTGCATCTGCGACACCCACAGTGAAAGAGACCACTTCAATCTCCGGATATTTCTCCTTCAACTGCTGTGTGATCCGATTTCCTGTTTCGCGTGCCAGCTCCATGCGGGTTCCCGTAGGCATCTCCACAGTCATGGCAATGGTGTTGTTGTCAGTAGCCGGCATAAATTCGGTCTTTAAGGTAATGACACTGACCACCAGACTCACTATAAAGATAAAGAGGATTATAAAGACGGTTGCCCTGCGTCTTCTGGCCACGCGGTGAATCACCCGGCTGTAACCGGCATCAAGCTTGTTCAGAAGAGTGAGGATGTTTTTGTTGTACCAGCGGTCGAACCCGGAAACCTTTGCATCCTTGGAAGAGCGCAACATATGGGCACTCATCATCGGTGTAAGCGTCAGTGCAATAACCAGCGACAATGAAATGATGATGGTCACCATCCATCCCAGCTGTTCAAACAAAACACCTGCAAGACCGGATATCATGGTCATTGGCAAAAACACCGCAATGATGGTCAGTGTGGCCGCCATCACGGAGAGGGAAACCTCTTCCGTCCCATACACGGCTGCCTGTTTGGGGCGACTTCCCCGCTCAATGTGCGTGGTAATGTTCTCCAGCACCACAATCGCATCATCCACAACCAGCCCGATGGCGATGGAGAGCGCCGAAAGGGAGATGATATTGATGGTATTCCCGGTGATGAAGAGGTAGATGAACGATCCGATCAGCGAAATGGGAATCGTCACCAACACGATGATGGTAGCCCTCCACCGGCCAAGGAAGAACAAGACCACGATACCCACAATAACCAGTGCCAGCAGGATGGTCTCCAGCAAGCTGTTGATGGATCGTTTGATGTAATCGGAGGTGTCCATTACGGTCTCAATCTTGATATCGGGAGGCAGGTTTTTCTGGAGTTCCGGCAGTTGTGCATTCACCGCATCCGCAATGGCTACCGTGTTGGCACCCGACTGTTTTTGTACCATGATGGAGGCACTGCGCTGCCCGTTGGTATAGCTCTCCTGCACGCGTGATTCAAGTGTATCTTTCACTGTGGCCACATCACGCAGGTAGACAGATCTTCCCTGGTAGTTGCCCACCACAATATCATTGAGGTAGCGACTCTCCTGAAATTCTCCCTCCAGACGCAACATATAGGTCTGTGTGCCGATGTCGAAATCGCCGGCGGGAATATTCACATTTTCGTTGGCGATCACCTGAGCTATCTGCTCAAGGGGGATATTATATGCCTCCAGCTTGGAGGGTATCACATTTACCTGAATCTCCCTTTGCGGAGCTCCGGATACAGAGACCGTACCCACGCCGGAGATGCGGTTAAGCGGATTAGCCACCTGTTCGTCGAGTATCTTATACAATGCTCCGGCACTCTCTTCTGCCGTAGCAGAAAGGATGACAACGGGAATCATCTCGGTGCTGAACTTCAAAAGCATCGGGTCTTCTGCTCCATCCGGGAGGAATCCTACTACCATGTCCACCTTGTCGCGCACATCGTTCATCACCTCATCCATGTTGATGCCGTACTCGAACTCCAGCATGATTACCGACACCCCATCGCGCGATTCCGAGGTAATCTCATTCAGATTCTCGGTGGTATTCAACGCATCTTCCAGCGGACGGGTAACGTTGGTCTCCACATCTTCAGCTCCCGCACCCGGATAAGTGGTGATCACCGACACCATATTCACTTCGATATCCGGTAAAAGATCGATGGGGAGCTGTATATAAAACATGATCCCGATCAACACGACCCCGATAAATATCAATGCTGTTCCCACGGGGTTTTTCACCGCGGTTTCATATATCTTCATAAAGCAATAATTTAAATCGATTTCACTCTACCACCTCTACTTCGGTTCCGTCGATCAGTCCTCTGTTTCCCTCGACAATCACCCGGTCACCATCATTCAGCCCAGAAACAATCTCATATTTGTCGTTGATTCTGACACCCAGCTGAACCAGGGTATAAAAGGCAACACCATCTTTCACCACAAATACGTACCGGTCGTTGGAACCAACCTGTTTCAGTACGGCTTTGTCGGATAACAACGGACGTTCGCGGGTGCCGAAGTTCATTTTTACGCGGGCAAACATTCCCGGTCGCAGACGCAAGTCAGCATTGGGCACGGTGATTTCCACCGGGAAGGTATGTGAAACCGGATCGATGGTGGGATAAATAATCGACACCTTTCCGGAGAACGTTTCACTCCCCAGCGCGTCGGCCTGCACCTCCACCGGCATACCCTTCACCACACGGCTCCAATAGGTCTCCGACACGTTCACCATCACCTTTACCGGGTTGATGTTCTCAATGGTAAGGATGGGCAATTGCATCGCCACATCACCCGGATCATAGTTGCGGGCAGTCACCACACCACTAACGGGGCTCACCAGGGTGGTGTTCTCCTCCAGGTTCTTCAGCGCCGTCTCAGCCACCTCCAACTGGGTACGTGCCTGGTCGAGCTGCTGCCGGGAGATGCCGCCCACGGCAAACAACTCCTCATAACGCTCAAAGTCTCTCCGCAAGGTAGCCACCTGTGTCTGCTGCTGTGTATAGGTGGATGCATCCATTGTTACCACGGCCTGACCCTGCCGTACGGTGGAGCCTACGTCGACCATGATCCTGCGAATGCGCCCTCCCATGGCGGGAGATATGTTGTTCACCTGGTCCGCTTCCACCGATGCGGTGAAGGTTGAGATCTGATCCACCGGCACCATCTGCACGGTCTCCACCCTGACATTTTTCTTCTGCGATGTCTCACTGTCGGTTTGATCCGAAGTTCCTTGTCCGGCACAGGAGGCAAGCAATGCCACTGCCAGGAGAGGTACAAAATGTATTAAGCTGTACTTTTTCATCTGATTATATATATGTTATCTGTTTTACTTATTTGTTTGTTCATTCACTCACCTGAATCGGATTGATGTCATAACCCAGCACCTTCTCCAGATCGGCCTTTGCCGACAGGTAATCGTAGATGGCGTTGCGGTACTGCAGCTCGGCATTGATCACCGCCAGCGCCGCTGCATTTACATCGAGGATGGTACCCATGCCGGTCTCGTAGCGCTTCTGGGCAATCTCTTGTCCTTTACGGGCTTGTGCCACCGACGACTCAGCAGCCACCACCTGCTCAATATTTTTGTTTATCAGGTTGTAGTTGTTGCGGATGGAGAGCTTAAGACCCCGTTCCAGCTCCTTGCGCTGCTCCTCCATCTGAAAGAGCTGCAGCTCAGCCTGCTTCACGCCGTTGTAACGCTGTCCCCCGTTGAAGAGAGGAATCCGCAGGGTGAAACCGAGCATTGAATAGGGGTCCCAGCGATAATCACGGAACTTGAAATCGTTGTTCTGGCTAACGTAGTTCCAGTTAAAGCTGGTCACCAGTGTAGGGGAAAACTGCAGCTTCTGCATCTCATAGGCGTTCTTTGCCTGCTCCGACTGCAGTTCAAACTGACGAATGTCGCTGTTGTTGACCAACGAGGTGTCGGCAGGGATAATCATATCGAACATCGATGCGTGATAATCCTCCAGCGACCCCACCACCTTCAGCGGTGCATCACTATCCATCCCCATCAGCATCTTGAGCTGCAGGTCGGCAATCTTCATCATGTTCTCCGCCTGCAGGATGCTCGGGACAAGGCTCTTGAGCCGCACATCGGCAGTAATCACATCATACTCGGCTACCACTCCCTGGTTATATCGGTTGCGGATGTTCTCCAGGTTGATCGAGTCGGTCTCGTAGGTCTTACGGAACACCGAATAGCTGTCCTGTGCCAACAGGAGACTGTAGAATGCCTTCTTCACCTGGTTCACCAGGTCGATGCGGGAGGCTCGAGACTGCTCAATGGCCAGCCGGATATCCACCTCGCTCATCTGGATGTTCTTCCAAAGAGAGGGCATCACCAGTGGCATGCTCACGTTGATGCCGCCCGACCAGACGTTGAAACGACCCATCTGGATCCCGTCACCCGCTGTTTCCGGATCGGGCGCCATCACCTTATTCAACACCTGCAGCACCTCCAGCTCATCAGGGGAATATTGAGTGGGGTCGACATCACCTCCAAAGCCCAAGCCTTCGTCGAAATATACCGTTTGCCGCTCGATGGCACGTTGGTACTGCCCGATCAGGTCGATCTGTGGCAACAGTGCACCATAGGCCGATTTTTTGGCATACTCTTTTTTGGTGATCTCCATGTCGGCCACCTTCACCGTGGGATTTTCGCTCAGGGCGATCTTCAGTGCCGTCTCCAGGTCAATGGAGAGGGTGTCGGCCGACTGTGCCTGGAGGCCGGGGATGCCGGCTGCAGCCATCAGCAGTGCAACCAACAGCAATCGAATTGAATTCATCTGATTCATTTTCACACTTTTCATCATTATTTAGTTTTCTGTTTTCTTTTCCTGATTGGCCAGATATTCGTCGATGATCCGGATCCCCTTCTCTGTGGATATCCCCCTGATGAAGTTAATCATCATGGTGAAGAACAGCTCCCGGTATGAGAAGGGAGGCTGTTCCATGTGAGAGGCACGGATATAGGTATAGGTGCTATCCTCCAGCAGGAATGCGGTTACCTCCACATTCAGATTCCTGTAGATATATCCCTGTTCGATGCCTTTACGGAGGAAATCACGCAGAAATGCATTGTTTCGGTTTACCTCCTCCTGTATCAGTTTTGCAGCGTAGGGATAGTACCTGTTTATATCCTCGAAAAACTTTACATTGATCACCGGCAGGTTCAGTTGCGCTTCAATGATTTTGAGGAACAACTCAATCACATTGTACTCATCACAGAGGTAGGCGGAAAAACAGGCATATCGATCGGCCCATGTTTTCTTCAGGAACGAGATCAGCAAATCCTCCTTATCCCGGAAAGTTTCATAGATCGTTCGTTTCGAGATGCCCAGTGAGGTGGCAATCTCATCCATCGAACTATTCCTGACACCCTGTTGGATAAAAAAATTCCCTGCTTTTTCTATAATTCTGTCTCGCAATACCATTGATAACCCTGTTAAAGAACGCACAAAAGTACTTCAGAAAACCCGAAAACGCAAATCGGTTTTCCCGGTTTTAACAAAGTTTACAGCCCACCTGCCGGTGGTCTCACAAATTACCCCCTATTACGCATTCCCTTCAAGGAGATGTCCCCCCATCCCCATCGAGAATACCGTTGGCTTTTTACTGAGTACCTTTGGGACAATGCAAAGTAATATAAAAACTGTACAGGTCGTAAGAAATGCAACCCTGAAACGATAATTATGATTGCTGAAGTATAAAAAAACAAGGACGAGCCTACAGCGGCATCATCATCAATTTATTGGTTAAAAAAAGGAAGAGAAACAGGTCAATCATCTGTTTTCATATACCACTTCTTAAATTCGGCGCTTCGGGCACGGCTCACAATGATTCTTTCAGGGGATGGGACAGACAGATTGACGGAAAATTTCCCGTCAAACCACAACGACAAGTCGGTAACAGCCCGATGTGAAATAATGAATTGCCGGTTTGCCCTGAAAAACAGATCGGGATCCAGTTGTTTCAAAAAATCATCCAGCGAAACATCCATGGTATAATTGCGTGTATTGAAACAAGTGATCTCCGCCTTTTTATTTCTGGAGTAGACATAGGCTATTTCATCCGATGAAACAGGTATCAATTTATCTTTAACCGGAATAAGGAAACTTTTTCTGCGTGTTTTGTTCACCTGATTGATATTTTGCATGAGCTGCGCAATCAATTCCGAGTTATGATTGATAGAGGGGAAATTTTTCAGTTTGTCCAGTGCTTTTTCAAGACTTTTTTTGCCAATCGGCTTGAGCAGATAATCGATGCTGTTCACTTCGAACGCCTTCAGTGCATATTGGTCATACGCCGTGATAAAGATGATGGGGCAACGAATATCGATACTTCTGAAAATAGAAAAAGAATTTCCATCGGCAAGGTGAATATCCATAAAAACCACATCAGGCATATCATTTGTTGAAAACCATGCGATGCTTTCATCCACATTTTGCAGAATGGCGATCACGTGGATGTTTTCATCAATCGATTTTAAAAGTCTTTCAAGACTTTGTGCGGCGGCAAATTCATCTTCTACTATTACAGCTTTCATAGAAATATTTTATCAATATTGTGAAACTTATCGCTATACTTCTCTAAATTTTTTATCAGGGGGATCTCTACCCTAAAGATCGAGTTGTCAGCTTGTATGTTGATATTTTTTCTGAACATTAACCAATAGCGCTCATTCAGATTTGACAACCCCAACCCGTTCCCATCTCTTACATCCTGTCGTGGCTGGAGATTATTCTCCACAATAATAGCCTCATCGTCAGTCGATTTAATGACTAAATTCAGTGGCTTTTGCAGGCTGGCTATATTGTGTTTTACGGCATTTTCCACCAATGTCTGTATGGCAAAAGGCAGAATATAATAATCCCGATGGTTATCCGGAATCTGGATGTTGACCGAAAGAGCATCTCCGTAGCGAATCTTCATCAGATACATATAAGATTCGGCAAATTCCAGTTCTTCGGAAAGTGTCACTACGGACTCTTCCTGGATGGTATATCGAAACACGGATGAGAGCTGTATCAGGTATTCATGGGCACGCTCATCGTCATAACCGATTAATCCGTTGAGTGAGTTGAGCGAGTTAAAAAGAAAATGGGGATCGGCCTGATTTTTAAGTGCATTGTACCGGTTTTTAAAATTTTCAATGGTGAGATTCTTGTTTTCTTCAATCCGCTCTTGATTCTTAATGATCAGATAGATTAAATTGGTCACAAAAACAGAGGTGATGAAAAGAATCAAATCCTTGATAAACCGAATAATGGAATACTGGTATGCCGTCAGCTCTCCCTTGAACCAAATTCCCAGCAGTTGCGAGATCATGGTGCTGATTCCCCCCACAAAAAGGAACAAAACGAAAAACGAAAACCATGCCTTTTTTTTATTGAGAGAAAAACGCGTAAGTATCCAAAATTCAATTCGAAAAAAGAGATAGAGTAAAAACGTATTTACCAAAAAAAGGATTACCCGTTCAAAAAGGAGGTTTACTGGTTTTGCATAATGTGCTGATTGTGCAATCCTTGCCGATAACCTCTCGCCTACATTTTCTCCCATATAGAAACTGTATAGCAGGATAACAAGCTGCACCAAAACAAAAAATATGCTGATGGAGAGGGCAGATAAAAATGCTGTTTTCCTGTCTAACTGAATAATAGGAGATTTTGTTTTCTGGAATTTTTGGGGCATAAGAACAGAATGGTTAATTATATCCTGGGTAGAACAGTTTGCCAGCTAAACCTACATTGTTGGGGCAAAGATGTTAAATATCGGGGCAATCTCTTTTCCATCAACATTTTCTTAAAATTGATAACCAATTCCAAGGCTCATATAATTGCTGTCATCTCTTGTCGCACTTGCTGTTGCAAAGATAGGGGTTTAAAACATGGGGTGCTCTTAAAAAATACCCAAACCACCATTTTGAACTCCGAACTGAAATTTATCCACTACTTAACCTCCTGATGGTCTATCCTCAAAAATAGTATCCGACACTTATGAATGGAACCAAAACACGGGAGAGGCCCGAATACCCCAACTCAAACGCTATGGGCCCAATAATAGAATTATAGAAATATCCGATGCTTCCGCCGAAAAATGATTGTCCCTCAAGCAGTTTCAGCAATTCATCGTGATGCAAGGTAAAGTTCAGATTGGCATATATGCCACGTGTCTGGGTAAAATGATAACGAACATTGGCCTGAGCCACACCAACCGTATTTTTAAGCAGCTCCATACCCCGCGTGCCCGGTAAAGCTATTTGCTGAGGGACATAGTGGCCGTTATACTGCCCTCCTGCAAGATTCTCGTACAACAGCGGGATGCTGTCATTCGCGTTGAAGATGGTTCTTACCGACAATTCGGGCGTGACGAAGAGTTTATCGGATAATCGGATGGGTTTCAGAAACCTCATATCCAAAATATTCAAAGGAGCGTTCCCGTTCATTTGGTAAAAATTATCGGTATGCAGCGCATATTTGAAAGAAAAATAGTGCCCTGAGGCAGGGAAATTGCGACTATTCAGGTTATCGTATACTCCGTTAAAAGAATAATTCACATACATTTTGTTTTTCAGCGTAAAATTAACGCTTTCCCCATCGGCATTGACCCGTAGCCTGGTCATAAAATAAAAGTGATCGATCTCTGCTCCCACATGCAGCTTCATATTGCGCAGGTAAAACTCTGAAAAATTGAAATTCAGGGAACTTCGTAAAAAATCGAGGTTATACAGGGATTCTCCCCTGTCATAGATTTTGACATCGTTCCGACTCATTTTGCCGGAAATACCCCCCTTGTAAAAGAGACCATTGTCGATGGAGTAATTGAGTATGAAATAGGGATTGCGGCTTAAGCGTATGGTAGCATCCAAACGGGAGCCCCCGGATGCGTTGACCCTGAGAGGAGTATGCGCCAGAATGGCAGCCATGTCATTGGTGTCGAAGCGTATTCCGAGATCCAACGTTCTGAAGTCCTTTTCCTGTACCGTGAATATCAGGTCGAAAGGAGATTCGCCTTCCAACCGGTAAAAAACTTTCGTAAACAGACCGCTTGCAAAAATACGGGAAGTGAAGGTTTCCAAATCCTTTCGGGTGATTTTATTTTTTTTCAGATCCAATCTCTTCTTCAAATCCGCTTCTTCTATTCTTTCAAGCCCCTCAAAACGGATATCCCTGATTTCCAACGAATCTATTGTGATGTAAGGATTTTCTATTTTTTCCCGGAGATCAACGGACTCTGATATTGCTAATTTCTTTTTCAATGCCATCAAGTCTTCCCATTTCTCCCGGGCTGCCTGCTCACCCCGTTGTAAAATGGAGTCGATGGCCGAATTCTCAAAATCCATCGTATTGTAGGGATGAAGATCGGGAGTAATCAAAATATCCGTGTCGGCAATGTTCCTTTTTCGTTTTTCTTGCCCGATCAAAAAAAGGTCGATTTGGTCAATTACTTCGAGCACAGTGCCGCGGTTCTTTTCTCCATTTCTCTTATCGGGGGGGAAAATAACACCAATCACTATATCCGCTCCCATTTCCCGCACAACATCTACCGGAAAATTATTGATAATTCCACCATCAATCAGCAGCATGCTGTCTTTTTCAACAGGAGAAAATACACCGGGAATAGCCATGCTGGCACGCATTGCTTCGGAGAGGATGCCCTCCCTGAAAACAAACTCTTTTCCGGAACGAGAATCAGCGGCTACGCATGCAAACGGAATGGGAAGATGATTGAAATCGAGGGTGTCCTGATATCCGATCGTGAGGTCCTGGAACAAGCTATAGATATTCTGTCCGCTGATCATACCAGGGGGTAAATAGACTTTGCCCTTCCGCTCTTTTATTTTTAACTCGTAGGGGAGAGAGAGAATATATCCTTCCTGATTTTCCTTGAGGGAAAAGGGGAGGTTTTCCCTGTTCACATCGTCGCTTAACAGAAGCCTCCAGTTCTGCTTTTTAACCAGCGAGTCTATTGTATGCGCATCATATCCAATGGCATAAAGTCCTCCCACGATGGCACCCATACTTGTTCCAGCAATATAATCGATGGGGATGCCGGCTTCTTCCAATACTTTCAGCGCGCCAATGTGTGCAAAACCTTTGGCCCCACCGCCACTGAGCACGACACCTACTGTAGGCCGTGATTTTCTCGTTTCTTGTCCGAAAAGAAACGAAATGGGGCAAAGAAGGAGAAGAAATATAGAAACTCGTTTCCGTATGTTCATATCTGACCCGATAAAATTTACGCAAAAGTACATGAAAATTGAGGAATTTCCCAAATTTGCAGTCAGACATCGCGAATCTTTAGAACAATCAAACTAAATTTGTATCGTTTTGTGATACCCATTTTTAAACTTCGTAAAAATAATTTAACAGCCATAGTCCTAATCTGGGTTCCAAAAAATGGTCAACGATTCTATTGGCAGCTCAGGGCGGTTATTTCAATACAGGTTGAAAGTGAACCGAATCTTTCAGAGAATCAAAATGAGAAAGACAAACAGGATCAATCAAAGAGACAAGGTGACCGCGGAACGTGAAATTTTCGGGTTCAGCCGGAACATCATAAATACGGGGATAATCAGTTTTTTATCAGATTGCTCTGTAAAGATTATTTATTCCATCATGCCCATGTTCCTGATGTCCCTGGGTGCTTCAAAAACCAGCCTGGCATTGATAGAGGGTATTGCCGAAAGTACGGCTTCGGTTTTTAAAGTAATATCGGGTTTCTGGAGCGATAAGATCGGGAAAAACAAACCGTTTATGCTGATTGGATATGGTCTGTCTGCGTTGGTTCTGCCGCTCTATGCTTTTGTGCTTACTCCTTTGCACGTACTAATCATTCGTTTTACCGAGAGAGTTGGCAAAGGAATCCGGACTGCTCCGCGCGACAGCCTGATTGCCGGCTCGGTGACAAACGGTGAAACCGGAAAAAGCTTCGGACTGCAAAAAGCCATGGACAACAGCGGCGCCATCGTCGGTCCGCTTGTTGCTTTCGGGCTGTTATCTTTCTTTCCCGGCAATTACAGATTAATTATGCTTTTGGCAGGAATTCCTGCCATTTTTGCCATTTTTGTGATCATCTTCGGAATCAAAGAGGTGCGCAAAAGCAAACAGGAACTGTTCACCAAATTCCACTTCAAAGATTTCTCACCCAGGTTTTATCTGTTTTTAGGCGTGATTTTTATTTTTACGCTTGGAAATTCTACGGATGCCCTCTTGATGGTAAAAGCGAATGAACTGGGCATCAAAGTTGCCTATATCCCGCTCGTTTATCTGATTACCAGTGTGGTGTCCGTTGTAATGGCAATTCCCATCGGAACTTTGTCTGACAAAATCGGTAAAGAGAGGATACTGATTGTGGGTTTTGTTATTTATGCCGTTGTTTATTACGGGTTTGGTTCAACAAGCGGAACCGGATTCATTGTAATTCTCTTTGCCTTGTACGGTCTTTATTCAGCTGCAACCGATGGAATACAAAAAGCGTTTATTTCGGATCTCGTGGATAAAAACAAAAAAGGAACTGCCATGGGTATTTACAATGCGCTGCTTGGCATTACGCTTCTGCCGGCAAGTCTGATTGCCGGACTCTTATATGATAAGGTAGATTCCAGCGCACCGTTTTATTTTGGAGCTGCAATGGCCATCCTATCCGCAATATGCATGTTGTTATATACCGGATCGAGATCTGCAAGATCAAGTGTCAGGAAAGATGCCCAATAGCTTGCTTTATGGTCAGAAAACATCCCCTACTTCAACGGGAAGTTTACAGCAAGATGCCGATCACTTCTCACGTAGGCGGAAGTCACTTCACCCGTCAGGGAGGATGTTCCTTCGGATGCTGTAACCTGTTGCGTGGAGCGCGGGTATAGCACGACCTGTTTTGTGGCGTCTCCCTCTTTCAAGGTCAATTCAAAATAGAGATCACTGTTGTTCCGAATCTCGTAGTGATTGATGCGATCCCCATTTTTCCTTTCCCCGGTATAGTGAGCCGGCATCAATTTCACACAGGCATCGAAAAGTGCCCGTACATTTTCCTCTTTTCCTACCAGGTATTTGCTGGCCCAGGCCACGGTACGTCCCGCTTGTAAGGCCTCTCTGACAGATGCCGCCGACCGTTCTTTGGCCAGTACCAGCGTCATGGTGCGGTGCACATAGTCTTCGCTGAGATTGTATTCATGTGCCACCAGATTGTGAATATCGGAGCTGCCCATCACGGTCAGTCCCTTGTCGATACACCAGTCAAGTGCTTTCATATGAAATGCGAAACCATTGATCACTTCAATGCCATGCAGCGCTTTGTTTTTGTACAGATCATCCACGAACGGAATCCATTCGTATGAGCCCGCAATGGTTGGTTGCCACCCGGGATGATTCCAGAAGATAAAAGCATCCTGTTCAGCGGCTCTCATCACAGCAGCCCTGTCCTGTTCTGCCTCCCTGCTTTCGATGGACCCGGAAGCATCACCAATAAAGATGGCGTTAAAATGTCCGGGAGGGGTGTTGCGGGTTATCTCGGCACCTTTCACCAGGATCAGATTGCTCATCGCAGCGCTCTCTTTCAGGAGTTCATATCCGCGGTTATGATTCACTTGAACATCCTCTTTGTGGGGGGTGTACTCCACATGATCGGTAACGGCATAGGCATCCAGTCCCTCTTGCCATGCTTCCTGATTACGCACATTCGGCCAAACGTGTCCATCCGAAAAAACGGTGTGCATATGGAAATCACATTTCAGTACCTGATATTCCCCCACATCGGGAATGACTACATTTTTTCTGTAAACAGGGCGCCTGTTCTCATCCAGATAGCGCATTCCCTCTACTTCGGGTCTCTGAGCCAGGGCCAGTGCCGGGACTAACAGGAGTCCGATAAACCACACATTTTTTTGTATCATAATAGATTTGTTGTTGATAGATTTTATTGAACAGTCTTTCATCTGATCGAAAGCAGCCATTTCTCTGTTTGTTAAATCTGTAATCCATGCAAATTTAATCAATCTCTCCGGAAAAATGATTCACAACAAGTTACATTTTTCTTAAGAATTTGAAGCAACAGGATTTTCGCTCTTAAAGGGTGTACCGACTGTAGCATTGAAGAAAATCAAGTGTTGTGAAATTATTTCAATCGATATTCTTTCGGCGAAAGGTTTGTATGATTCTTAAAGTACTTACCAAAGTGCGACTGACTGGGGAAATTTAGTTGTACACTGATTTGCTGAATCGTGAGGTCGGTCGATTTAAGCAAGGCCTTTGCTTCCAGCAGCACGTAATTATTAATCCATTCAATGGCAGTACTGCCCGTGTCCTCATGAATTATTTTCGACAGGTATTTTGGGGTCAAAGACAATTTATCGGCATAAAATTGAACGTCCCGATGTTTTTGATAATGATGTTCTAAAAGGTCCATAAAACGTTCTGTCAATATTGTCCGTTTCGATTTCTTTTCATTTTTCAGCGATTTATGAAAAACATTTTCTATCTCAAGATAAATCGCCTGCGCCAGTAATTCTGCTATTTTAACCCTGTGTATATTTTCTTCTACCCGGATGATCCGCTGAATAGCTTTGAAGTAAAGCAGCATCCTTTCCATATTTTCTTTCGAAAGCGGTGTCCAGGGATCGTTTTTCACTGCATTTCTCAAGGTATGCAGATTCTTGATGTAAACCGCAGTCAATCTGTCGACAGATTGATGTGACATGATAATGTAATAACCATAGAAGTCTCTGCTGTACGCGCAGAGTTCGAGTATTTGATGCGGTAATACCACAAACAGAGCAGGAGCCTTCAGGGTAAAATGCTTTAAATTAACATTTCCTTCAATGCTTCCCATCGTACAAATAATCAACGCTGTGATATCTACCTTAAAGGGATTGTTGAAGGATGAATGAATCACCGGATCTTCGAGTAAGATCAAGTCTTCACCGATGGCATCCGCTTTCTCAAGATTTATATCAGATCGCCAGTCGAAAAGAGAAATTGATTTATTGTACATCTTTTTTTTTACGAAATTAGGAAAAATAGTCGATAATCAGACTTCACCATTTCATTATTTTCTATCTCAGGGAAGTCCCTAAAACAGGGGGATTGAATGAATTTACGATATAATTTGACATTGAAGAATGGTTTATATGTCATATACAAAAAATTATTCTAAAAAATAGTTTTATTTTGATTTATTGTTGTATATTTGCCTGAA
>JAHDQF010000052.1 GCA_018433945.1 Proteiniphilum sp.
ATAATTTTTTCTTTTTTAAATTAAACGTTTTGTTTCATGTCGTTTTACATTACGCATCTATAAAACGCATCAGCATTCGAAATGTTTGGCGAACAGCTTGAAAATTAATTACCCGGTATTCAGAATATTGGGGTGTACTTGTGGCAGTAGGGTTTGGCGCCCTTGTGTTCGTAATACTGCTGATGGTAGTCCTCCGCTTTCCAGAATCGGGAAGCCGGTTTGAGCATGGTGGCCACGCGGTAACCCTTTTCGGTTAGGAGGCGAATGTACTTCTCTGCGATCCCTTTTTCAGTCTCATCGTTGTAGAAGATGCAGGAGAGGTACTGAGGTCCGATATCTGGGCCCTGACCGTCGGTTTGGGTAAAGTCGTGTGTCTCAAAAAAGAGCTTCACCATCGCCTCGTAAGAGGTCTCAGTGCCATCAAAAATCACCTCGGTAGTCTCCAGGTGTCCGGTGTTCTTTTCACATACCTGTGCGTAGGTGGGATTTTCCACATGTCCCCCCATAAAGCCTACATTGGTCTCTTTTACACCGGGAGCTTTCATGAAGAAATACTCCGTACCCCAGAAGCAACCGGAGGCGAAGTAGACCCGTTTCAGGGTTTTGTTTTCGGCAGGCTGGAACTTGAGTGATATCGAGTTGACGCAGTGACGGGTTTGCTTGGGTGTGAATCCCTCCCCGAGGAAAACATGTCCCAGGTGCGCACCGCAGTTGTTGCAGATGATCTCGGTACGCCGCCCATCGGCATCGAGCACTCGCTTCACTGCTCCTTCCACCTCATCGTCGAATGAGGGCCAGCCACAGTGGGCGTCGAACTTGTCGTCCGAGCGATAGAGTGGAGCATCGCACCGTTTACAGAGGTAGAGCCCTTTACTCTCGTTGTTCAGATACTCGCCTGTGTAAGGCCTTTCCGTTCCTTTGTGAACGATCACTTGCTCCTCTTCGGGAGTCAATGGGTTCCAGTTCATATGGATTGTTTGATTGTTATTTGTTTTTGGTGACTGTCCCTGTGCGCACATCGTGAGCAGCAGCAGGGCAAAGAAAATAATTCCGGAGTTCTTTTTCATCTCTGTTGATGTTTTATTAACCCTGTTTCACACGCTTTATGCCAATCAAAGGTAGAAACATTCCCCCAATTTCGTAACTTTGCATCCTTAAAAATCGATAAAGAGAAGGATTATGGACCACACTTTTTCTGCCGACCTGCCTTATAAGGTGGCCGACATCAATCTGGCCGATTATGGCCGGAAGGAGATAGAAATCGCTGAACATGAGATGCCCGGCCTGATAGCCATCCGCAGGAAGTATGCCGCTGAGAAGCCGCTAAAAGGAGCCCGTGTGATGGGATCACTGCATATGACCATTCAAACGGCTGTGCTGATTGAGACGCTGGTAGAGCTGGGGGCCGATGTGCGTTGGGCCAGTTGTAACATCTTCTCCACCCAGGATCATGCCGCTGCTGCCATCGCTGCTGCCGGTGTCCCTGTCTATGCCTGGAAAGGCGAGACGCTGGAGGAGTACTGGTGGTGCACGGAAATGGCGCTCTGCTTCCCCGGCGGCAAGGGACCTAACCTCATTGTGGATGACGGAGGCGATGCCTCCCTGCTCGTTCATATGGGATATGTGGCCGAGAATGACCCTTCCACGATCGACAGAAAAGGATCCAGTCACGAGGAGCAGGTAATTCTCGACACGTTGCGCCGCATTCTGAAAGAAGACGGACAACGGTGGCACAGAACCATTGCCGAACTGAAAGGCATCTCGGAGGAGACTACTACGGGGGTGCATCGTCTTTACCAGATGATGGAGAGAGGAGAGCTGCTGGTACCTGCCATTAACGTGAACGATTCGGTGACCAAATCGAAATTTGATAATCTCTATGGCTGTCGCGAATCACTGGCGGATGGCATCAAGCGCGCCACCGATGTGATGATTGCCGGAAAGGTGGTCGTTGTGCTGGGTTATGGCGACGTGGGCAAGGGCTGTGCCCGGTCGATGCGTTCCTATGGTGCACGGGTGATCGTGACCGAAATTGATCCCATTTGCGCCCTGCAGGCCGCCATGGAAGGTTTTGAGGTGAACACCATGGAGGAAGCCGTGAAAGAGGGTAATATTTTCGTGACAACGACCGGAAACCGTGATGTGATTACGATCGAACATATGCAGCAGATGAAAGACCAGGCGATTGTTTGCAATATCGGGCATTTCGACAATGAGATACAGGTGGACAAGCTGATTGCTTTCCCGGGTATCAAGCATCTGAATATCAAACCGCAGGTAGATAAATATACATTCCCGGCCGGAAATTCAACCTTCCTTCTGGCCGAAGGCCGGCTGGTGAACCTGGGATGTGCTACAGGACATCCTTCCTTTGTGATGAGCAATTCCTTTTCGAACCAGGTATTGGCACAGATTGATCTCTGGAAAAACGATTATGAAGTGGGTGTCTATCGTCTGCCCAAAGCACTCGATGAGGAGGTGGCCCGGTTGCATCTTGATCAGATTGGCGTGAAACTGACCACGCTGACAAAGCAGCAGGCCGATTATATCGGGGTGCCCGTGGAAGGTCCCTATAAGCCGGAACATTACAGGTATTGAAATAAATACCCTATATATGCGAAAAACACCGTTTTTTTATGGCATTCACAGTTGCTAAAGTAAAATAAAGGTTTTATCTTTGCACTCGCTTTTGCAAGAAAGCATTCAGGCTGATTCGCTAGCTCAGCAGGTAGAGCACATCCCTTTTAAGGATGGGGTCCTGGGTTCGAGCCCCAGGCGGATCACTTTTAACAAATTTACCGGTTACCGGTTACCGGCTATCGGGTTCACTATTTTTTGATAGCTGACTGACGGACTTCCCCTCCAATTTTTTTTCTTGCTTCTTTGCGGTATGTAGAAAATAATGCCTACCTTTGCACCCGCAAATAGCATTTATACTCATTTTACAAGAACTACTAAATGGCAACAAAATTACGTTTACAGAGAAGAGGACGGAAAAACTATCCTTTTTATCAGATCATTGTTGCAGATAGCAGAGCTCCACGGGATGGAAAGTATATCGAACGGATCGGTTCTTACAATCCGAATACACATCCTGCTACGATCACTTTAGACTTCGACAGAGCTTTGTATTGGCTGCAGACAGGGGCACAGCCCACTGACACCGTGCGCAACATCCTTTCCGACGAAGGGGTGCTGATGAAGAAACACCTGCTGGGAGGGGTAGCCAAGGGTGCATTTGATGAGGCAGAAGCGGAAAGACGTTTCGAAGCCTGGAAGAACAACAAACAACAGTCTACCCACTCCCTCAAGCAGAAAGATGAAGAGAAACAGCGTGCCGAAGCAAAGGCTCGTCTCGATGCAGAGAAAGAGGTGAACAAGGCGAGAGCCGAAGTGCTGGCGCAGAAGAAAGCCGAGGAGGAAGCTGCCAATGCACCGGCTGTTGAGGAAGCGCCCGTTGTTGAAGAAGCGCCCGTTGTTGAAGAAGCACCCGTTGCTAAAGAAACACCGGCTGTGGAAGAAACACCCACAGTTGAAGAGCCAAAAGCTGAGGAGCCTGCCGCTGAAGAAAAGAAAGAGAGTGCAGAATAAATCAAGCAAACATACTATACTTAAAAAACCGGTGTCCCTGTGGCACCGGTTTTTTAATTGGTTGTTCTGAAGCTGTTCCGTCACTCAGTCAGGTAATGCCAGAAGCTTTCCGGCAAGAAGATGTTGGGCACCTCTATAGCACCGGTGAAAAGGGGTGCGATCTCGGAGTCGTGAAAACCTGCAATGCCGCATCCCACACGCGTCACCAGGAAAGTGAGGGCAGGGTTGGATTTTGCGAACTCAATGAATTCATCCACGTAGGGGCGGATCTCCTCCACTCCTCCATGCATGGTGGGGATGCCGTAGGACTGACCCTGCAGTCCTACGCCCTGTCCCCATATTGCGCCGAACTTGTTGTGGGCGGTCTTGGCGGCGCCGCCGCCATGGCTCCCTTCCAGGTTGCTGCCAAAGACGAAGATCTCGTTTTCTTTCAGGTCAGTGATGAAATCGGGTGTGATTCTGTTGTTCATTCCTTTATTTTTGGTTTGTACATATCGGAAGCAGTGATACCGCATGCCTCTTTCATCTCGATGCAGTACTCCATTTTGCCAAAGTCACCATCAGCGTTGTTGGTGCCGAAAGTGAATTTCAGTCCCGCATCTTTTGCTTTCTGAATAAACGCTTTATTGGGGATACGATAGCGGTGGTTGATTTCCAGCGCCTTGCCTGTCTCCAACATCGCAGTAATCACCTTGTCCATTCGATCTTCCGTCCAGAAGGTGTCATAACGGTCGTTCATCACGTCGGGCAGGAAGGTGGGGTTTACATAGACATCCATTGGCTCCTGCATTACCTCCACAATCTTCTCCACGATCAGCTCCATGTATTGCTCTTCATCTTCTATGAATACCTCTTCCGGTATCCAGAGGCGGGTACGACGACCCCTGGTGTCGGTAAACGTCATGGCATCGGTGAAGACATAGTCGAACCGGTCGCGCACCTCCTTAGAGAAGGTTGCGGGCCACTCTCTGCCTTCGCCCTGCATCGCCTGGATGAAAGGCTGCCCCTCCATCTCCTGCAGGTATTCCAGCACCTCCTCATCATTGGTGATGGGGAAGCCTATACCGCAGTTGGGTGCCAGGGCGTAGTTGATGCCATATTTACGTGACTGTGTTGCTGCCTGCTCTGCGGTGAGTCCTTTCAGATGAACATGGTAATCGAGTACCGGGAAGTTCTCCTGCTGCAGGCGGATGATCGGGTCGTTGCTCTCGTCGATTGCCTCAGCCTGTTGTGCTGAAAGGTCGGCTGGCGCTTCCAGGGGGGTTACCGCGATCGCGCTGATCTCGATGACACCCTCGCTGCTTTGCAGGGCGAAAGTGCCGCCGGAAAGAAGTTGCGTGGTGTTTTCTTCTGTGCGGTAGGGTGCTGCCGGCTCAATGTACTCCACCACGGGAGCGCCATTCAGTAAAACGGTGATCGCTTTGCCCTCTACGCGGAGGGTCATATCGAACCATTCGTTGCTCTTCACCACCGACTTGGTCAGGTTACGCACCCCCAGCAGGCTGCCCGTTTTGGTCCACCACTCCGGATCATTCAGGTCGTTATCGAGGGCAACCTTGTAACCCTTTGTCATCTCCTTGTTGGTATGGAAAGCGAGGGAACCCTTGCTTGTATCACCTAGGCGGGCGGTGAGTGTCAACTCGAAGTTGTCATAGTTCCCTTTCTCCAGCAGTGCGGTTGCTCCCTCACCGAGGGTGAGTAAATTGTCGTTGATCGATGCTTCTCCCTGCAGATTCCATAATGCTGCCGTTTTCTCCCCCAGCAGGTTGCCGGTGGGTTGTGATCCGTTGCAGGCTGACAATAGGAGAGCCAAGAAGATCATTGCTGTACATGTGCTGTTCTTCATTTCGTTCAATTGAAAGTTTAAAAGGTGATCAATAGTTCAACCGTAAATTTGTTGGAATCCATCTCCGGATTTTCTGCAAAGATGGTCATCGCGTTATCCACCATATACCATTCGTAGTCAAACCGCAGGATGGAGGAGTAACCGTTCCTGTTAAATCCAAAGCCCAGTCCGCCAGTCAGCCGGTTCACATCGAACCCATCCTGATCGAAAGTTTCATCCACGGCATCCCAGCGCAGCGCGGGAATCAGCTGGTCGAAGAAATGGGTTTTGATTGGGAGATAGCAGGCACTTTGGATGTAGTAGGAAAAGAGGTCGCTGAATGCTTCGGTTTTGCTTTCCCGTTTCATCACCTCGGTCTCCACCTTCCAGTTACTGGTGGCATAGCGGAAGTCGGCGCCGTAGATGAAGAATTGTTTGGTCTCATCCTTGGGGTAGTTGTACATCTTGGCGGTGACACGTGCTCCCCTCATGCTGCCCAGTTCGATGCGCCCGCCGTAAGAGAGTTTGTCCTTCCATACCGGGTCATTGATGGCGTTGCCGTTGAAGAGGCCTCCCTCCAGCTTCACCGGCAGGTTGCCCATCCGGAAGTTGTAGGTGGCCATCACTCCCAGATCGCGGGTGCTCAGAAAGTATTTGCCGATGAAAGCGCGGTTTGCGAACATCATGGTGCCAGGTGAGGTGATATAAGAGTTGAAGAGCGGGATGCCCATCTGTCCCAACATAAGATTGAGACCCTCTGCCGGCATGAGCGTGCCGTAGAGGTCGAGCACCTTGAAATCACCATTGTCGCTCAGCTCCAGCTGTGCACGGTAGGAGGCGAAGCTGTTGATCACCCCCTTAACGCCGATGCGGGAGTTGCGCACTGAGAAGCGTGAGTTGCCGGTTTCGGTAGCGTACTCATATTTGTTTTTCAGCGTGCCATCCACCTGGATGGAGGGGTAGCGGGTACTGTCGGCCTCTTGTGCTGCTGCTGCTGCAAGGCTCATTGTTGTCAGTAAAAGGATCAGTGTGGTGTAGATGTTTGTTCGCATGAATTATTGAGTAGGTTGAGTGATCTTTTGGTTGAGCTGGGCTTTTTCCACCCTGAGCAGTTGCACTTTCAGCTCACCTCCCCAATGGTAGCCACCCAGGCTGTTGTCGGAGTGTAAGACGCGGTGGCAGGGGATCAGGCAGGCCACCGGGTTCCGTCCCACGGCACTGCCCACCGCCCGTGCTGCATCGGGACGACCGATGCGTTGTGCAAGATTCCCATAGCTGATCGTCTCAGCGCAGGAAATTAGTAGCAACTCCTGCCATACGGCCAGTTGGAAAGAGGTTCCTTTCACATGGAGCGGGAGCCTGTCCTGTTTGTGTGGAGTCCCGATCAGTGCGAGTGCCTGCCTGTGGAGGGACTCCTCGCCGGCAGTGAGTTGTGCGTTGGGATATCGTTTCCTCAGTTCACTTAGCAGCGGCATCTCTTCGCCGAAACCGACAAAGCAGATCCCCTGTGTCGTAGAGGCGATCAGCAGGCTACCGTAGGGACTGTTGGAGTGCGTGTAGCTAATCACCAGTTCTTTCTCCTCTGCCGGTGTCATGGGAATGATCCGGTTTACGGTTTGCATGGCGTATCGCTCTTGTAAACTGCGCTCTATTTTCTTGCAGGTATTCATTTCAAGGGTTGTTTTGGAGGGTTTATTGCCTTGATTAGTCTGCGATAAACTGTTCAAAACCGTCTGATTGTACCGTGCCCAACGATCCGTCTGCCATCTCGTAGATGAAGAGGTAGTCCAGGCCGGGAACGGTGGCCGCCACCGCTTTCGATTTTTCGATGCCCATCGTCATGAAAGCGGTGGCAAATGCATCGGCCGTCATGCAGTCGCCGGCAATCACAGTGGCACCCAGGATATCTGTTTGCGTAGGGTAACCACTCTGCGGATCGATGGTGTGGGCATACTTCTTTCCATCCTTTATATAGTAGTTGCGGTAGTTACCCGAGGTAGCCAGCGCCTTGTCGCAGAGAGAGAGGATGGTCTGCAGCTCATGCTGCATGCCAGAGTTGTCGTCGATGGGTTTCTCCACGCCGATGCGCCAACACTCCCCCTTGTCGTTCACCCCCCGGGCAGTGATTTCACCGCCAATCTCCACCATGTAGTTTTCGATGCCGTGCCGTTCCAGCAAGTCACCCACTACATCGCAGGCATAACCCTTGGCAATCGCTGAGGTGTTGAGGGTGATGCGCGGGTCGCTTTTCACGATATTTCCCTCCGTATCGATGGCGATCTTTTCGTAACCCACAAACTGTTTCAGACTGTCGATGATTGCCGGGGTAATACGGTCCATATTGGCGAAGCCAAAGCCCCAGGCGTTGACCAGTGGAGAGACGGTGATGTCGAACTTGCCGCCTGTCTTCCGGGAGATCTCCTGCGACCGGTCAAAGACGTTACGGAAGAAAGTATCGAGCTTCACCGGCTCGTTGCGGTTTACCTTCGTGATGATTGCATCTTCCCGGAAGGGATTGAGCGACTGGTCGATGCGCTCCAGCTCGGCCATGATCTCCTCTTGCAGCGATCTGCTGTAGGCATACTTGATATGGAAGCCGGTGTGAAAAATCTCACCCTGCTCCTGATGATAGATATACGCTTTCTTGTTCTCACTTCCGTTGCAGGAGAACAGGAGGATGGTGAGCAGCAGCAGATATGTTGTTCTTGTGTGCATCATTTTTTTTACGATCAGCGATCAACGATCCGTTTTAAATCTCTTCTTCAATCCTGTAATGATTCCGTTCCGGTGAATTTCGCGATATCAGCTCACCCAGGAATCCGGCGAGGAACAGCATTGTTCCCAGGATCATCATGGTGAGGGAGATGTAGAAATAGGGTGACTCGGTCACCAGTCGGTAAGGGTTCCCGTGGTGCATATCGTAGAGCTTCATCGCTCCCACCAGGATCACAGCCACGAAGCCGGCCAGGAACATCAGGCTGCCCCAGAGTCCGAAGATGTGCATCGGCTTCCTGCCAAAGCGGTTCAGGAACCAGAGCGTCATCAGGTCGAGGTAGCCGTTCACGAATCGGTTGGCACCGAACTTGCTGCTGCCATACTTGCGTGCCTGGTGCTTCACCACTTTCTCGGTGATGTTACGGTATCCGGCATTCCTGGCCAGTATGGGGATGTAGCGGTGCATGTCGTTGTAGATCTCTATGTCCTTGGCCAGTGCGCTCTTGTAGGCCTTCAGCCCGCAGTTGAAGTCGTGCAGCTTGATGCCCGACACCCTGCGTGCGGTAGCGTTGAACAGCTTCGATGGGAGGTTTTTGGTAATCCTGGCGTCGTACCGTTTCTTCTTCCAGCCGGAAACCAGGTCGTAACCCTCCTCGCGGACCATGCGGTAGAGCTCCGGTATCTCGTCGGGGCTGTCCTGCATGTCGGCATCCATGGTGATCACCACGTCGCCCTGTGCTTTCCCGAAGGCGCAGTGAAGCGCGGGAGACTTGCCATAATTGCGTCTGAACCTGATCGCTTTCACCTTGTCCGACTCGTTGCTGAGCTGCCGGATCACCTCCCAGGAGCCATCGGTGCTGCCATCATCCACGAAGATGATCTCATAGCTGTAGCCCTGCTCCTCCATCACGCGGCGGAGCCAGCGATATAACTCAGGCAGAGACTCCTCTTCGTTGTATAACGGTATGACAACTGATATATCCATATGCTTGTGTCTCTGTTATGCTGTTTCTTTTCTTTTGAAGTGCATGGCAGCGGGGACGATGAAGAGCGATAAGATCAGTCCCAGAAAGACATCGGCCATGATCACGTTGCTGAAGACGTAGGTGACCGCTTCCGGTAGTGGTTGCTCGGCCAGCTGTGCCGTCAGCTCCTTGCCGATGGACAACTGCGAGGCCATCTCCATCATGGCGTCATAGATGCTGCCGATAAAGAGCGGATCGATCCACTTCACATGCAGCAGCACAACCAGAGACTCCAGCAGAGAGGCGAAAAAGAAGAGCAAAATGGAGAATTGGATCCCCTGGCCGAAGCGCATCTCGCCGTTCGCCCCCTCGCGGTTGTACTTTACCAGGGAATAGAAGAGCAGCAGTGGGGTGCCGATACCCAGGATCGTCCCGGTGAAGCTGATCAGCGGGTGCAGCTCACCGAAGATCACGAGCAGGTACTTGAACACCCAGAAGATTCCCAACACCAGTCCGGCCTGCATGGTGTAGTGCAATATTTGATTGTTGTTTGATTCCATTGATTTCACTTGAGATGCAAAAGTAATGAAAATAATGCAAATGGTTGGAATCAACCTGAGGTTAATTACAAAATCGGTTAAAGCTGGATTTCTATCAGTTCGTTGAAGCTGGTGGTGTAGGCGCGCGAGAGGTGCAGGCGCCGCATCTTGTGTGTCAGTTCATCCTGCGAGGCGAGGCGCACCATCGTCTTGCCATGCTTGCGGTTAAGACGGTCTATCGCCTCCATCAGCTTCTTGTGCTTCGGGTCGGAGTTGAAGAAGAGCGAGGGCTGGTAGGCGTTGGCATCCACCAGGTCGAGCAGGATCACTCCGGCTCGTTTGTAGTGCTTGTGCTCGCGGTAGATGCTTTTCAGTCCCTCAATGGCGAAGGGTACCAGTTCGAGTGATGAGGAGGTGGGGAAGGGGAGCTTCAGGAGCACGCTGTTGGCATAGAACGCCTCCTTCTCGTTGAAGCGGTTGGTTTCGACGAAGACCATCATGCGGCGGCACATGGAGTGCTGGCGGCGCAGCTTCTCAGCGCTGGTCATCACGAAGGTGGCGATCCGCTCGTGGAGGTCCTCCAGCGTGTTGTAGTCGCGGTCGAACGAGCGGGTGGTGGCGATGCTCTGCTTTTTCTCGGTGATCTCCATCTCCAGGGTGGGGATTCCCAGCAGGTCGCGCTGCAGGTTACGTCCCACCACGGTCATCAGGGATCGTACCAGTGACTCGGGTAGCAGTGTGAAGTCGTAGGCGGTGTTGACCCCCATGGTGCGCAGCTTGCGGGCGTAGCGCCTGCCGATGCCCCATACATCCTCTATGGCGAGCCATCGGAGCGCCTTGATCCGCTTCTCCTCGCTGTCGATCACGTGCACCCCCTGCAGCTCCGGATATTTCTTCGCGATGCGGTTGGCCACCTTGGCCAGCGCCTTGGTGGGGGCGATGCCCACGCTGAGGGGGATGCCGGTCCAACGTCCCACCTGCCGCCGCATCCTGAGGCCATATTCCCGCAGGTCGACCGTCATGCCGGAGAGGTTGAGGAAGCATTCGTCGATGGAATAGATCTCTTGCGAGGGGGTGTAGGAGGCGAGGATGTTCATCACGCGGCGGCTCATGTCGCCGTAGAGCACGAAGTTGGAGGAGAAGACCTGCACATTGTGGGAGCGGATCAACCTTTCAATCTGGAAGGCGGGGTCGCCCATCTTGATGCCTATCGCCTTCGCCTCGTTCGAGCGTGCGATGACGCAGCCGTCGTTGTTGCTGAGCACCACGATCGGTTTTCCGTTGAGCGCCGGGTTGAAGACCCGCTCGCAGGAGGCGTAGAAGTTATTGCAGTCGGCTAAGGCGTACATTGTTGTTGATGATCGATGTGACGATGCCCCAGATATAGATCTCCGCATCCTCGGGGCTGTACTCCAGCGTGGGGAAGTCTGGGTTGAGCGGTATCAGCCTGATCTTGTCGCCGCTCTTCCCGATCCACTTGGCGGTGAACTCGCCGTCGATGAAGCAGCAGGCCAGCAGGTCGGACGACCACTCCAGGGAGCGGTCGATCACCAGGATGTTGCCGGGCTGTACCAGTGGAGCCAGCGAGGTGCCGCGTGCCACGGCGTAGAAGGTGGCGTCGGGGTGTTTCACCAGCAGCTTGTTCACGTCGAGGCTCTCCTGCAAGAAGTCGTCGGCCGGTGAGGGGAAGCCGCAGGCGATCTCGCCCGCCAGCGGCAGCTCCAGTTCTGAGAGGCCGGGCGTGAAGAAGTCGAAGTCGGATGAGGAGAAGATCTTTTCCATTGATGCAAATATATGCTTTTTCGCTCAATAAAAAAAGGAAAAAGTCAGGCCGGCACCAGCCGGAGCAGGGTGATCTCGCTATGGGTACCGAAGCGGATGGGGGAGAAGAAGGTGCCCAGTCCCTGGGAGACATAGATTTTCATATCTTCGTATTGATAAAGCCCCTTGTTGTATCCGAACATCCATTTGGCCATAAGGGTGAAGGGAAACATCTGGCCTGCGTGGGTGTGGCCGGTGAGGAGCAGGTCGGCACCCGCCTCCGCCATGTAACTGATCCCGTCGGGGCGGTGATGCAGCACCAGCAATGGCCGTTCCGGGTCGATCTCCAGGCTCTTCATCACGCTCTGCACCGTGGTGCTGTCGTTGGAGGCATGGATGTCGAACGAGTGGCTGTCGGCTGCCATGTTGTTGAGTCCCGCGATCTGCAGGTCGTTGTAGTGCGCTACGCTGTTCATCAGCAGCGTGGCACCGCTCTCATTCACGCGGCGCAAAACCTGCTTCAGTCCCACCTGCTCGTCGTGGTTGCCGAACACAAAGTAGTGCGGCACATCGATTGTCCGGAAGGGATCCAGCACATCGTCGTTGCCGTTGAAGTGCGTCTTGCTGTCGAACAGGTCGCCCGTATGGAGGATAATCTCCGGTTGCAGCTCCTTCGTGATGCGTACGATCCGCTCCAGCTCTTTCTTTCCGCGTGAGTTGCCCAGGTGGATGTCGGTGAGCTGCACCGCCCGGATCTCTTCGGTGAGTCCCCTGACGGGGATGGTAACCTCCTTCACCCTGAATTGGTAGGCGTTCCAGACGCCGTAGCCGGTGAGCAAAACTGTGAATCCCACGGATAGGTAGCCACGCAGGGTGGGGGAGAGACTGAATGCCAGGTGCAGCAGGTCGGTCACCGCGAGTGACAGCAGCAGGAAGATGAAGACGCCCAGCAGGATGGAACCCACCAGCGACCATGCCGCCACAAACCGGTTCGTCAGCTCGCTGAACCCGATCGACCCGATAAAGGCAAAGATCAGTCCCAGAGAGAAGATCCATACCCAGCCCTTCATACCGGGAGCCGGGAAAAAGAGTGCGAACCGTCTGGAAAGGTAGTATACCGCCGCAGCCAGGAGGCCCAGCGTGATGATCAGGAAGAGGATGGGGATAAATTGTCTCATACGATTATTTTTACTTGATGACGCAGGGAACGGGCAAATCATCAATATATTTGAAAAAGATTAATTGGAATACTCGTTTTTATACCGAAATAAACAACCCAGGGCGCAACAATGTTTAGATTCCAACCCGCTTGTTTGAGGAGCAGGGCTTCAACTGGGCCTACTGGGAGTGGAACTCTGGTTTTGGGATATACAATCCGCAAAGCGGTCGCCACGAACAGCGACTGGTCGATGCGCTGATCAACGAACCGATGCCCTGAGATTTTTTCACCTCCGCCCACACCGACCCGCAGGCACGCATCGTCTTCTCGATGGGTAATGCCGGAAACACACGCGTCATTTTATCAGATATTCAGCTGATGATTTATATGAATAAATTATTGGAAAAGATGCGGATATCAAATACAATTATGAGTCCGCTCTGAAAACCCCGTTTTTTCAAATTGCTGAAAAACGCAGTTTCGCCGGAAAAATGTGATTACTTTTATTGACTAAGAATATATTTACAATAATATACATATTGAAACATAATTTAGCTATATATTGAGGCGATTGTTGCCCAAAAAGCGATCTTTGGCATATTTGCGTGATATAGTTCACTAAAGTTAGACTATTGCTCGCCACGGCATAGCTCAAGCAAGCTTGGCTCTGCCCGTTTGGCTTAACGCAATAGTTCACTATCCTTACAAAGTTTATCCACAATGAGCGGGAGTAAGCCCATAGTTTATGCTTGGCAAGGCTTCTGTAGCGGCTCTTGTCGTTGGAGTAATGGTAACCTAATTGGAAAATGCTCGCTTCGACATTGTTCCTGATATTGGTTTCCTCTATCGGGATTTTCTTGAGTTTCTGCCTTAAAGCGGAAGCCCTGAGGCTATCCTGGTCGAAGTAGCGATAATCTCCTTTTTCAGTTTTGATCCTCCATTTCTTCTGCGTTTGATCCTTGCGGGGTTTTACTTGTTGTGCCTGTACGGTTATTCCTGTTTTTTTGTCGGTTACTACAAGGTTGTTTTCGTCCTGTTCGTCTAAACTGAGCTCGTATCTTGGTTCGGCTCCCTGCATGGCCGTAAGCACCAATATGCTCCAGAGCTGGCTTAAGGAAACTGTTGTCCGAGGTTGAAACCACATTTACCTCTGTATCGGTGATCAGGTTTAGTACCGGGGTTTCTTCCTCCTTCGCCTGGTCACAGGTTTCGGTGACGTTTACCGAATACCCTTTGACCTTGTTGCCATCCTTGTTGCGGTAATGGCAGTCGGTGTCGTGGGGGGACTGGATGGATTTGGCGCTAACCTTCTCATTTTCAATAGGGAGGATGGTTTTGTCGCCGCTTAACGAATATTGCTGTTCAAAGACAGTCTTAAGTGTCCCGTACATGCCGTAGTCATATCTTTTGAAAAGTTCAATAAACTGGTACATCAGCTTGCCCAATTCTACAAACCGGGCATCGATCTCAGCCTTGGTGCTGCGATATACCACCTTGTTTCCCTTTTCATCCCTGATGCTTTCAATCAGTGAAAACATCTCTTTGGAAAGACTCTTTTTAAAGATATGCTCCTCTCTTTCAGCGATAAAG
>JAHDQF010000063.1 GCA_018433945.1 Proteiniphilum sp.
CACTAATGGAACCAGTCCGCCGTTGGTTCTTCACACAAAATACAAAAAATGAGAATGATTAAAACGAATAATTAACAAGAAATCTGCATATGCGCTAAACAACTTTAGCTTTTACGCTACTGCGGAAATTAGTACAACTATTGGTTAGTGGTTTTCTGTTCTTTTAATAGTATTCATTTGATGAGATTACCGGTATCGGCATCTCGGTACGTGTGTTGACCGATGCCTGGTCGTATCTGTACACCAGATCATATGTGATCTCCCCTTTCCAGTCCTTTACCTTGACGGAGAGCTTTACCGAATCGGCAGCACTGCTTTGCAGAGGTTTCAGGTTGAAACAGACAAATCCTTCGTAGAGATTTGTCCCGGTGCTCTGGTAGGAGTTGTGACGAAACTCCAGATCGATGGCATCTTCCGGCGATTCTGTTGCGAGGGTGTTCTTTACCAGGTTGATGGCATGTGGCCTCACCCCGCCATAGTTGAACATAAATGATACGTTCAGAAAATCACCTCCCACCCAAACTGCGTTTGGTTTTATCGGGTCGTTGCCGATACTGTCGGCATTTTCAGCATTCAGTATAATGATATCCTTTGTGAGGATATTCCAGATGTCGTTTACCTTGATATAGTGATCATAGCCATTCCTGGCATCTGAGAGGATGGTGTAGTTCAGAAAAACCCTCTGGTTGTATGTGGGGGAGTAGCGTATCGCACTGGCGGCAGGCCATAACCTTTTGCCGTTATCGAGTTGCAGTGAATAGGCATTTTCTCCTTCGGGTATCACGGTAGCAATGTCGATGCCGAAGCTTCCAAGTGAATGTGAATTATCGTCGCATGAAACCATCCCCAGCATGATTCCTGCCGACACCAAAACAAATGTCAAAATCGTTCTCTTCATATACGATCACTTGATGTTTACTATGTGATAGATGCAAAGAGGATACAAAACGCTGCATCGGCGGTAAAAAAAAAGGAAGTAATTAACAAACTTTAATGATATTATGCTTTGATCCCCCTTCCGCTCCTTATCGCCACACGGAGGTGCATGACCCTTTTGGATAGAGTTTGTTGCTCAGATGCCGCCCTGTTCCACCAGCACGCAGACCCGTTCGGTTACGCGGTCCTCGCCATAGGGGTTGTAACGGGTCTTAAGGCTGTTACCGAAAAGGCCGGCAAATACATTGTAGGTCCATGCCTTGAAGCTACCCATGAATGCGTCTATGATGTGGTAAGAGGAGGAGTTGGTTTCCCGGTCCACCAACTTCATCAACAGCTGCCCCTGCGAGCGGGTCAGTTTCTTCATCTTTGGCGTATACTCATCCATCAGGTATTTCTCCATCTGGTTGAGGTGTTTCTGCCGGGCTTTGTCATCAGGGAGGGTCTCCATGTATTCATACGTCTCGGTGATGATGCCGGCAATCTGCTTGGCGTAAGGAAGGGTCTTCTTCACATCACGGATCAGCTTGCTGTAAGCGACCTGCTCCTTGTTGCTACGGAAATGGATCGGAGAGTACTTGATAAAGTCGGTCAGCCACATACAGGCCACGGTGTCTCCTTCGATGATCACCGCCGGGTAGACATTCGGCATCAGGAAGATGGTGGATACGGGGCCACCCTCCTCCGGATTGATGTTCGCGGCATAATAACCCTGGCTCATCCCATTGAGGGGTATCAGCAGAGCAAACAGACCAATGAGTATGTGATATCTGGTTTTCATTTCATCGCAAAGATATATGCATTGTTTTATATCTGGCGGTCAAATCACGTTAAGTGTCGTTAATTAAAATCCCAGTTTTTAGATTGTTAAGCAAATTGTTTTAAAAAAATAGGGAGAAGAAAGCGGCAAATAATCAAAAAAAAAGGGTGATTTCTGCTCCTGTTTCCGCTGAAATTGTCTATATTTGAGAACACCAAAAGAAGAGGCTATGGCATATTATCATCTGGGCGAAATTGTTCATCGGCAGGCCCTCAAATACAGGCACAAAACGGCGTTAAAATATCAGGATCCCGATGGGAAATGGGTGGGAATGTCCTGGGAGTCCTTTTCGGCAAACATCACGAAAACGGCACAGGCCATGGCAGAGATGGGAGTCAAGCCGGGAGATAACCTGGGCATCTACTCTCAGAACATGGAGAAGTACTTGATCACCGATTTTGCTGCTTATGCCAACCGGGCGGTGATGGTACCCATGTATGCCACAGCCTCGCCGGCGCAGGTGAGTTACATTGTGCAGGATGCAGCTATCCGCATCCTGTTTGTGGGGGAGCAATTTCAATACAACAATGCCTGGAAGGTGCAACAGGAGAACGGTCAGCTGGAGAAGCTGATCATCTTTGATCGTCAGGTGGTGCTGAAAGCTGGTGACACCACTTCGGTCTACTTCGATGATTTTATTGCCAGTGGGGACAATTCTGAAACCATTGCACTGGTCAACGCCCGGCTCAAGCAGCTCAGGGAGCAGGATCTGGCCACAATCATCTACACCTCCGGCACCACGGGTGAACCCAAGGGGGTGATGCTCACACATGCCAACTACCTCAAGGCGATGGTGATCCATGACCAGCGTCTCACCGGCATGTCGGAGAGAGATCTCTCGATGTGCTTCCTGCCGCTCACGCATATTTTTGAGAAAGCCTGGACCTACTACTGCCTGCACAAGGGGATAGCGGTGGCCATCAACCGCGACCCCAACGAAATACAAAAGAACCTGAGAGGGGTGCGGCCCACCCTGATGAGCAATGTTCCCCGTTTCTGGGAGAAGGTATACGACGGGGTGCAGGAGACCATCAACAATGCATCGGGGGTTGTGAAATGGCTCTTCCATGATGCGGTTGCTACCGGACAGCGTCACAACCTGGAGTATCGCAACGAAGGGAAGCGACCGCCACTGGGCAACCGTCTGAAATTCTTCTTCTACCGCTACACCATCTTTTACCTGATCAAGCGAGTGGTGGGTATCGACCGCGGCAATTTCTTCCCGGTGGCAGGTGCCCCCCTCTCCGACAACATCAACCGTTTCATGCAGTCGATCGATGTGCACCTGATCTATGGCTATGGCCTCACCGAGACCACCGCCACGGTGAGCTGTTTCCCGGCAAAAGGATTCCGGATCGGCACGGTGGGGAAGGTGATGCCCGACGTTGAGGTGAAGATCGGTGAGAAGAGCGAGATACTGGTGAAGGGAGAGACAGTGATGAAGGGCTACTACAACAAGCCCGAGGCCACTGCGGAGGCCTTCACCGAGGATGGTTTCTTCAGGACCGGCGATGCAGGTCTGCTGACCGGTGACAATGAGATCATCCTCACCGAGCGAATCAAGGATCTCTACAAGACCTCCAACGGCAAGTACATCGCCCCGCAGATGATCGAAACACGGGTTAGCGAGGACAAGTATATTGATCAGGTGGCGGTGATTGGCGACGAGCGCAAATTTGTCAGCGCGCTGGTGGTGCCCAACTATGAAGCACTGAAGAGTTATGCGATTGAACAGCAGATTCCTTTCTCATCGGTAGAAGAGCTGGTTCGCAATAAGGAGATCATCGATTTTGTCTTCGCACAGATCGAGCTGCAGCAATCGCAGTTCACCTCCTATGAGAAGATCAAACGGATCGCACTTCTTCCTCAGCCATTCAGCATGGAACATGGTGAGCTGACCAATACCCTCAAACTGCGGCGCAAGGTGATCCTGGAACGGTATCACGATCTCATTGAGCAGATGTATGCCTGTTAGCAGCCAATCTTCTCCTGTCGTTTTCCAACCATGTTGTTCCTGAACCAAAAGGGTCCGGCCGGATGGTTCAACATCAGAACTTATTTGTTATCTTTGCACCGTTTTTTAAAATGGCAAGAAATGGATTACAATTTCGGAGAAATAGAAAAACGGTGGCAGCAGTACTGGGCTGACCGGCAGACCTACAGGGTGACGGAAGATGCTACTAAACCGAAGTACTACGTGCTCGATATGTTCCCTTATCCTTCGGGTGCCGGACTGCATGTTGGTCATCCCCTGGGATATATTGCATCCGATATCTTTTCCCGATTCAAACGGCTGCAGGGCTATAATGTGCTCCACCCTATGGGTTACGATGCCTATGGCCTCCCTGCCGAACAGTATGCCATTCAGACGGGACAGCATCCCGCCGTCACCACCGGGCAGAACATAGCCCGCTACCGCAAACAACTGGATAAGATCGGCTTCTCTTACGACTGGAGCCGGGAGGTACGTACCTGCGACCCCGCCTATTACAAGTGGACCCAATGGGCTTTCATCCGCATGTTTCATTCCTACTACTGCAACCAGGCTCAACAGGCACGTCCTATTGCCGAACTGGTGGAGCTGTTTTCACAACAGGGCACCGCGGGTCTCGACCTGGCCTGCAGCGTACCGATGAGCTTTTCTGCGGCGGAGTGGAATGGCATGAGTGAAAAAGAACAACAAGAGATCCTGATGAACTATCGCATTGCTTACCTGGGTGATACCATGGTCAACTGGTGCCCGCAGCTGGGTACCGTGCTGGCCAACGACGAGGTGAGCGAGGGTCTCTCCATCCGCGGGGGATATCCTGTGGAACAGAAGAAGATGCGGCAGTGGTGCCTGCGGGTCTCGGCCTATGCACCCCGCCTGCTGGAGGGGCTTGAGAAGGTTGAATGGAGCGACTCGCTCAAGGAGACACAACGCAACTGGATTGGTCGCAGTGAGGGTGCCGTGATCCATTTCAGAACCACCGGTGATATTACTTTCGACATCTTCACCACCCGTGCCGACACCATCTTCGGCGTCACCTTCATGGTGCTGGCCCCCGAGAGTGAGCTGGTGGAACAGCTCACCACCCCTGAGCAGCGCCATGCTGTAAAGCAATATATCGATCAAACCGGGAAAAAGACCGAGCGGGAGCGGATTGCAGACCGATCGGTGAGTGGTGTCTTCTCAGGTGCCTACGCCATCCATCCTTTCACGGGTGAACACCTTCCCATATGGATCTCCGATTATGTGCTGGCCGGCTACGGCACTGGCGCCATCATGGCGGTACCGGCACATGACAGCCGCGACTATGCCTTTGCCAGACATTTCAACCTTCCCATCGTGCCGCTCATAGCGGGGTGTGATGTCTCTGAGGAGAGCTTCGACGCCAAGGAGGGCGTGATGATCAATTCCTGCTTCCTCAACGGACTGACCGTCAAGGAGGCGATCCCTGCCGCCATCAACGCGGTGGAGCAGAGGGGACTCGGTTATCGCAGGATCAACTACCGCCTGCGCGATGCCATCTTCTCACGTCAGCGATACTGGGGTGAGCCATTTCCGATCTATTACAAGGATGGGATGCCCTACACGTTGCCGGAAGAGGAACTGCCGCTGGAGCTGCCGGAGGTGGATAAGTTCCTGCCCACCGAGACGGGTGAGCCACCCCTGGGACGTGCAAAGAACTGGCACACCAAGGAGGGTTATCCCCTTGAGCTGAACACCATGCCTGGCTTTGCCGGTTCATCGGCCTATTACCTCCGCTACATGGATCCGCACAATGATGAGGCGCTGGTATCGAAAGAGGCGAACAGTTACTGGCGCAACGTGGATCTCTATATCGGTGGTACCGAGCATGCTACCGGCCATCTTGTCTACAGCCGCTTCTGGAACAAGTTTCTCTTCGATATCGGAGTGGTCTGTGAGGATGAACCTTTCCAAAAACTGGTCAACCAGGGGATGATCCAGGGACGCAGCAACTTCGTTTACCGCATCAAGGGCAGCAACCGTTTCGTATCATTTAACCTGAAGGATCAGTATGAGGTGACCCCCATCCATGTGGATGTGAACATGGTGCACAACGATATCCTTGACATTGAAGCATTTCGCAACTGGAGCCCTGAGTACCAGACTGCCGAGTTCATCCTGGAGGAAGGGAAGTATATCTGTGGGTGGGCTGTAGAGAAGATGTCGAAGTCAATGTTCAACGTGGTGAACCCCGACGATATCATCAGCCGCTATGGTGCCGACACCCTTCGCCTATACGAGATGTTTCTCGGGCCGCTGGAGCAGTCCAAGCCGTGGGATACCAACGGCATTGACGGCGTGCACCGCTTCCTGCGCAAGGTGTGGAACCTCTTTTATCAGAATGAAACCCTTGCCGTTGAAGATGAGGAGCCCTCACTGAAAGCGCTCAAGGTGCTACACAGGCTGATCAAAAAGTTGACCTCCGACATTGAGCAGGTCTCCTTCAACACCTCCGTCTCCGCCTTTATGATCTGTGTCAATGAGCTGACAGCGATGAGATGCCGCAACCGCAGCATACTGAGCGAGCTGGTGGTCTGCCTGGCCCCCTTCGCTCCCCATATCGCGGAGGAGCTGTGGCATGCCCTGGGCAACGAGACATCGGTCTGTGATGCTACCTGGCCTGCCTGGAATGAGGAGTACCTGAAAGAGGATACTTTCCCTTATGCCATCTCTTTTAACGGCAAGTCGCGCTTCGTGATTGAGTTCGCGGCCGACGCCACACGCGAAGAGATTGAACAGGCGGTGTTGGCCCATCCCAACGCTCAGAAGTGGCTGAAAGGTAAAAAAGCGAAAAAGGTGATCATCGTTCCCGGAAAAATTGTCAATGTGGTGCTCTGATCATACCTTATTAATTTCATCTTTTTATGGCCAAAGAGGTTCGGTATCTCAAATCGTTCTACTGGAAGGATTACCTGATAATCACGTTGGGGCTGGTGCTTTTCGCGGTAGGGTTCACCGGTTTCATCATGCCCAACCAGATCGTGGTGGGTGGACTGGGCGGCGTGGGGCTGCTCTTCAAGTATGCATTCGGACTGCCGGTCTTCGTCACCTTTCTCCTGGGCAACAGCATCATGATGGTTCTGGCCTGGTTCATCCTGGGCAAGGGGTATGTTTTCAAGGCACTCTACGGCGTGGTGGGGGTGACCCTGCTGATGGGGGTGGCCGAGAACCTTATCACCGAGGCGATCGTACATACCGATCCACTGATTACCAGTATCATCGGGGCCGTTTGCAGCGGCACAGGACTGGGGCTGGTCTATACCCGTAATGCCAGCACCGGGGGCACCGATATCCTGGGTGCCATCATCACCAAGTACCGCTACATCAGCATGGGACGCGGTCTGCTCTACATCGACCTGATCATCGTGAGCAGCTCCTACCTGCTCTTTCAGAGCTTTGAGAAAATTATTTACGGTCTGATCGTGGTTTCGGTAATGTATTATACGGTGGATCTGGTGATCAACGGTGCCCGTCAGTCGGTGCAGTTCATCATCTTCTCCTCCCGCTACAACGAGATTGCCTCTCACGTCAATTCGGAACTGCACCGCGGATGTACCGTGCTGGAGGGCACCGGCTGGTATTCACAGCAGCCGCAGAAAGTGCTGATCATACTGGCCCGTAAGGCAGAATCGACCTCCATTTTCCGATTGGTGAAACGGATCGACGAGAATGCTTTCATCTCACAAAGCAATGTGGTAGGCGTTTACGGCAAAGGGTTCGATCAGATGAAGTGAGCCGGACCCTTGGCTGCCTTATCTACCAGATAGAGAATCGATTGATAGGTGATGCCGCTATGCATCGAGAGTCCTATCTCACAGGTACGACTGTTTGAATATCCCTGCTGGGCATCTTTAGCTCAATGAGATGTAGATCTCCTTATCTACCTCTTCCATCACCACTTTGCCTTCTCTACCCAGCCATCCGATGGCGGCATAGAGATCCTTGTCTGTCAGCTTGGCTGCTTTTTTTACCTCTTTTACATTCTGACGACCCTTTTCATCAAGGATGGTCCATACTCTACCTGCGTTGATGCCAATTTTTTCAATCATGTTGTTGCTGTTTATTTTGAATAACCTAAAGTATTGAAAGTTGCAAAGGTAATGTTAATTTTGCAAAAATACAATTTTTCGATGCGATGCGATGTCATAATCGGTTGAGAACAATCTCTTTATTGTGCTGCCAACCGCATGAGATCGTCGAAGATGGTTGTTGACTGCCGGATGAGCGACTGTTCCCCGTTGTTATAGATCACATAATCGGATAATTTCATTTTCTCCTCTTCCGGCATCTGATGTTTCATTCTCTCCCGCACAGCCTCCTCGGTGGTGTGATCGCGTTCTATGACCCTTGCCAGACGAATTGATTCCGGGGCATAGACGGTGATCACCCTGTCGAGATATTGCACAAACCCGGCCTCGAAGAGAAGAGCTGCCTCAATCATCACCAGCGGTCGATCGTGATGGCGACTGCACCACTCCAGAAAAGATCGGGCAAGAACAGGATGCACGATGGCATTGACCGCAGCAACCTTTTTCTTGTCGCCAAAGATCAGGGAGGCCAGCAGGGGACGGTTGAGCTTACCTCCGGCATAAAGCTCTTTGCCGAAAAGGGCAGTTAGCTCTCTACGGATGAGCGGCGAGGTGTCATTGAGCTGCCTGGCTTCCTTGTCGGCATCAAAGACCGGTATTCCCTGCAGGCGGAACAGCTGGCTGACAACTGATTTGCCGCTCCCAATGCCACCGGTGATACCTGCAGTGATCATTGATCAGACCTGGTTTCAAAGAGAAACTCCACGGATGAGGGGGAGATGCGGATGTTCTGAGCAGCTGCCGGGCTTTTGCTCAGTTTTAGTTCCACCCTGCCATCTTCGTTCTGGTAGAAAGTACGGTAATTCAACTCAATCTCAAAATCCTCGGGGGTAATCTTGCGGTATTCATCGAGGGTAACCGAGAAAGAGACGTTGGCACGCGAAGGGAAAAATTTCACATCCAGCTTGCCAGGCAACCCTGTGGCTGTGATGGGCACCTCAAAGGTACGCTCCGTATATTCCTTTATTGGAATGAAGATCTCTACCTGATCGGGTACGAACTTGACCCCCTCAACCTGTTTTATGGAGACAGGCAGCTGTGAGGTGGCCTTCAGGTTCTTGAAGACCGTATACTCGGTTGTTGCATGCTCCAGCTTACTGAGCGACTCCTGGGAGCCGTAGGCGGTCACATGTTCCGGCAGGAATGAGACACTGTCGGCAACCAGGTTAGCCCTGCTGGTGGTGATCTCTCCGTCGAAAACAACCTTTAACTCTTTACTTTGAAGTTTCGAGGTGGAGAGGTTGATGATCATGGGATAATAACCCCTGATGTTGGTGCTTGAAAAGAAACGTGAGCGGATTAGCTGGCGGAACTGGTCACCCTGCAGGCTGTTGATGCCCCCTTCGGTCAGCTCCCCCACGTTGATTTCGAGCGAGTCTTTCTTGCTGATGTCGAGCCGGAAGATGGCAGCTCCGTTGTCGGTGATGCTCACCTCCACATAATCGGGCAGGGGGTAGTCAAAGACCACATCTTCAGGAATATTGGTGTATTTCAGCGGAATACGGTAGGTCCCCTCTACATTCTCTTTTTGGAAGAAGAGCATCAGCCAGAAGATGAAAGCCAGCAGTAGAAAAATTAAGAAAAAGAGCGTATTTTTCCACGGGAAAGTGGAAAAAAAGTCTTTTACTTTGGGTTTCCATTTTTCAATGATGGCTTTTACCTCCATGGCCCGAGATGTTAGGGTGCCGTTACATCAGCTGTAGAGGCAAAGACCGAAGCTTTATCAAATTTAATTTTCACCCCATCGGCAACCTCTATCAGGAACCAGTTCTCGCCTACCTCCTTGATCCGGCCGTGGATGCCGCCGGAGGTGACCACCTTGTCACCCACCTTCATTGCTTCACGGCTCTTCTGTAACTCTTTCTGTTTCTTCTGTTGTGGGCGGATCATGAAAAAGTAAAATACGGCGATGATCGCCACCATCATGAAGAGCGTGCTACCCATGCCCGACATGCCGCCGCCCTGTGCTGCTTGTAATAGAATATTCATACAAATAATTTTTTAGAGTGTGTAAATTAATTTTTAAAGATACGATTTTCTTCTTTGATCTCCTGCACAATTGCGTCCAATATGCCGTTGATAAATGTGCTGCTCTTGGGTGTGCTGTATGATTTTGCAATTTCAATGTATTCATTGAGAGAGACGCTGGTAGGGATCGAATCAAAGGTGAAGATCTCAGAGAGAGCCACCTGCATGATGATCAGATCCATGAATGCAATCCGTTCAAAATCCCACTTTTCAGTATGTTTCTCAATAAGCGCCCGGTATGTTTGTTCATTCAGGATGGTGTTGTGCAACAGCTTCAATGCAAATTCGCGGTCTTCTTCATCCTTGAACATGGGCAGCAGTGGCTGCTCTTCACCCATCTCCTCTGAGAACTTCTTGATGGTTTTCAAAACAAAGCTCTGTACAATCTCCACATCATCATTCCAGTAGATGCACTCATCTTCCAGTATCTCATCGAGCTCTTCATTGAGGTAGATGAACTGCTTGAAGCACTTCCTCCAGAACTCGCGATCCTCCTCATAGCTGGGAGAGGGAATCTCCGAATAGCTCTTATAGATGTCGGAGTTGAGGATGGTGTCGAGCAGGTTCTTTAAAAATGAGGTGTCAGCATCCCAGATCATCGGCCTTTCGGTCAGGTAATGCTGCATTTGCCTGTTACTGATCAGTTGTTGTATGAACCTGTTTTTGATCAGATGGGTGTTGGGGTTGAGATCTTCCCAGGAGGGGAGATGTTTGTTCTTCTTGGCCTCCACCCTGCTTTCGTATGCTTTGGTCAGTTCCACCATCAGTGAGAGCAGATAGAAGTAAAGATCATATGATTTTTGCAGGCCGAAAAGAAGCTCTTTTTCTGCGCTACGCAAATCTTTATTCGTATTCTGGTACCATGAATAGATTATCTGTACAATCCGGATACGAATTAAATTCCTGTTTATCATTGTTCAAATGAACTTATTTAGTTAAGCTGAGTGAGCTTTAGCCCTTTTCACCCGGATCATGCCGTAGCGAAAAGTGCCTCACCTCAGTGAACTTACATTCGAACTGCAAAAGTAGTTATTTTTTTGCTATTTACCTGCAGGAAATTGGAAAAGAAGAAGGTTTGTTGTGCGATAATAGGCTGTTGAGCTGTAGATAGCGATAGATCGCCTGAAAAAGAGCCGCTGAATAATTGCACAATAAAAAGAAAATCACTATCTTTGCGCCGCTTTTTTGTGGGCTCCCAAGTGTGATGGGAAATAAAGAAAGCAGCTTTATTTTGAGTAACACACAAAACAACAATTAGAAAAAAAATGAAAACGTTTGATTTAAAAGGCGAAGTCAGGGATGATTTTGGGAAAAAAGCGGCCAGAGCATACCGCAGAGAAGGACTGATCCCCTGTGTCGTTTACGGTGGGAACGAGGGAGAGAATCTCAACTTTGTGGTGAAGAGCAGCGATGTTCGCAATCTGGTTTACACACCCGAAGTATTTCTGGTGAACCTCGACCTGGGAGAAAAGAAGCTGATGGGCATCGTGAAGGAGATTCAGTTTCACCCCGTGAAAGACAACATCCTTCACATTGATTTCCTCCATGTGTTTGAAGATAAACCGGTGGTGATTCAGATCCCGGTACGTTTGGAAGGACTTGCAGCCGGTGTGAGAGCCGGTGGTAAGCTCTCGCTCGACATTCGTAAGCTAAAAGTGAAAGCGCTGCCTGCCAACCTGCCGGAAGAGCTGGTGGTGAATGTGGAGAATCTGGAACTTGGTAAATCGATTCAGGTGGAAGATCTTGCATTTGACAACCTGGAGATATTGAATGCGAAGAACGCAGTGGTATGCCGCGTACAGCTGACACGTGCTGCCAGAGGTGCTGCTGCCAAGGCTCAGTAACCTAACAGGGTATGGGATGAAATATTTGATTGCGGGATTGGGCAACATCGGACCTGATTATGAGCAAACCCGCCACAATATAGGTTTTATGGTGTTGGACGCTTTTGCAAAAGCGTCCAATGCTGTTTTTGAGGAGCGACGTTACGGCTACGTGGCCGAGATGCGGTTGCGCAATAAGATGCTGATATTGCTCAAGCCCTCTACTTTTATGAACTTGAGCGGTAATGCTATTCGTTACTGGCTGCAGAAAGAGAAGATTGCCAATGAGCAACTGCTGGTGGTGGTCGATGATCTGGCACTGCCTTTCGGCACGTTGCGTCTCAAGGCTAAGGGGAGTGATGCCGGTCACAACGGGTTGCGTCATATACAGGAGCTGATCGGACAGAATTATCCGCGGTTGCGGTTTGGCATCGGCAATGATTTTCCCCGGGGAGCACAGGTGCAGTATGTGTTGGAGGAATTTTCGCCGGAGGAAAAATTGCTGTTGCCCGAGCGTATGGATATGGCGGTAGATATGATTCGCAGTTTTTGTTTGGCCGGTATCAACACAACGATGAATCAATACAATAACAAGTAAGCTGTAGGGTGATGGAAGAGGTGCGCATAGACAAATGGCTCTGGGCGGTACGTATCTTCAAGACGCGTACTGCCGCCTCTGAGGCCTGTAAGAAAGGACGGGTGCTGATTGGTGAGACAGCGGTGAAGCCATCCAGGAACATACGTGCGGGGGAGGTGGTACAGGTGAGAAAACCACCGGTAACCTACTCTTTCAGGGTGTTGGCCCCCGCCGAAAAACGGATGGGTGCCAAAATGGTGCCACAATACATGGAGAATGTGACGCCGGAGGAGCAGTATGAGATGCTGGAGCTGAACCGGATCAGTGGTTTCGTGGATCGGCAGCGCGGAACGGGGCGCCCCACAAAGAAAGAGCGGCGCGACCTGGATCAGTTTGCCGGGACCATTCCGGGTGATCTGTTCAACTGGGATGAGTAGGGGGGCTGCTTAGGGGTAGGCCCTTATTTTTTTCTCTGCAGGGTGGTAGAGGGGCACCACCGATAGGGTGTCGCAGCTCAGGCAGTAGGCTGCATCCTCCTCCGCATTGTTCGCAATCAGCCGCGCATAGTGGTCACTCTCTTTCAGAAATGTCAGCGGATCCTCTTTTACTTGTTGCCACAACAGCTGTGCCACCCGCACCGCATCTGAGCCGATGGTGACCCTCCCGCCATCGGCGAGACGCTCCAGAAAAGCACCTCCGAAGAGCGTGTCCTCCAGGTTAATCCGGTTGTTCCATCCCGCACAAAGGATCACAATCCGTTCTGCACGTTCCATGCAATGGCGAGCCAGTGCCCCGATATTGGAAAAGGAGCCGATCAGCAGCTCTCTGGCAGTGGCACCCTCCCGAATGGCCATGGTGCCGTTGGTGGTGGTGAAGACCACCTCCCTGCCCCGCACCCGTTCCGGTGTGTAGTCGAAGGGTGAGTTGCCATAGTCGGCGAAGTCGCACTTGCGTGTCTGTCGTTCCGCTCCTACCAGGTAACCCTCAGCCTTGTACCGCTTCGCCTCATTGATCTCCGCAACCGGGATGATTGCCGCAGCCCCGTTGTGCAGCATCTGGCACATGGTGGTGGTGGCACGAAAGATATCGACCACGATCACGGTGTCGTGATCCTGCCGGTAGTAGGGATAGAGTGCGGGAGAGAGAGCAATATCGACAATCATACTGTTGTTGTTTGACTGCAAAGATAGAAACGATTTGTCTCACTGCAAAACAGAGAAGAGCAGGGTTGGGTACATCTCTCTGCTCACTGAACGGGGCGAGAAGACAATCCCGGGAGCCATATTTTTTTGTATCTTTCGGCCCGATAAAAAAAGTTCAAGAGAATTGATTCTAAACAGACAGAGATGATGAGGGTCACCCACTACAAGGTTATACTGGCATCTGCCTCGCCCAGAAGACGCGAGCTACTCTCAGGCATTGACCTGGCATATGAACTGTGCACCCCGCCCAACATTGATGAATCCTTTCCCGCTGATCTGCCACATGAGGCGGTGCCAGAGTACCTGGCACGCAAGAAGGCAGCAGTATACCACGATACCTTGAAAGAGGATGAGCTGCTGATCACCGCAGATACGGTGGTGTTGCTCAATGGGTTGATTTTGGGCAAACCGGTCGACAGGGATGAGGCCCGCCAGATGCTGCAGATGCTCTCCGGAGCACGGCACCGTGTCATCACCGGTATTTGTCTCACCTCTGTCGCCAAAGATGTGGTCTTTTCAGACACTGCCTGGGTCACCTTCGGTTGCCTCACTGATGAAGAGATTGACTATTACCTGGATAGCTACAGCCCGATGGACAAGGCGGGGGCCTATGGCGTACAGGAGTGGATAGGCTATGTGGGGGTGGAGAAGATCGAGGGCTCCTATTTCAACGTGATGGGATTTCCCATCTATAAAGTGTACCGGGAGCTGAAAAGGTTTTAAGGGAGAAATGAGGTAGGATGTGTATCCAAAAAAAAATAATCTTCTATCTTTGTTCACTGAATCATTGACAAGCAATAACTGATCGTCCTATGCTTACAGTAGAAAAAATCGGCGGTACCTCCATGTCCCAGTTTCAGGATGTATTGCAGAACATCATCCTGGGAAACAGAAAGAGAGACCAACTCTATAACCGCATCTTTGTGGTGTCGGCCTACAACAACGTGACCAACTGGCTGCTGGAACATAAGAAGACCGGTGAGCCGGGTATCTACAATAAGTTTCTCAACGGTGAGGATTACAGCAGTGCCCTCGATTCGTTTTGCCAGCGCCTGCTACTCATCAATGACGGTTTTGCGGATATTGGACTGGATCTCAAGGAGGCGCGCGACTTTATCCGCTTTCGCGTGGATCAGGCCAAGACGGTGCTTTACAGCCTGGGAAAGGTGCTGGCCTCCGGTTACGTGAACCGCACCGATATCCACCTTGCGGCGCGAGAGATCCTGGCCTCCATTGGTGAGGCTCACTCCGGCTGGAACTCTGTCAATATTCTCAACAACAATGGGATCAACGCCCGCTTTATCGATCTTTGCGGGTTCAACGATAATGAGCCGCTGACCATTGATCAGCGGATCCATAAAGAGTTCAGCGGCATCGACTTCAGCAGCGTGCTTTGTCTGGCTACCGGCTACACCAAGGGGACGGAGGGCATCATGCGGGCTTTTGACCGCGGATATAGTGAGGTTACTTTCAGCAAGATTGCAGTGGAGGTGAAAGCGCAGGAGGCGGTGATCCATAAGGAGTTTCATCTTTCGAGTGCCGATCCCAAGATTGTGGGGGTAGGAAACAGCATTCCTGTGGGGCATACCAACTATGTGATTGCCGACCAGCTGGCTGATATAGGCATGGAGGCGATTCACCCCAAGGCAGCCAAACCACTGGAGCTGGCAGGCATTGATATCCGCATCAAGAACACCTTTGAACCGGAGCATCCGGGGACGCTTATCTCGCACGACTACATATCCCCTGAGCCGCGGGTGGAGATAGTCTCCGGCTCCCGTAAGGTGATCGCCATTGAGGTGCACGATCCCATGATGGTGGGCGAAGTGGGCTTCGACGGTCAGATCATGAACTATTTCGTGAAGTATGGGGTGAGCTACATCCTGAAATCGACCAACGCCAACTCCATCACCATGGTGGTGTGGGACAACGAGAAGAGTCTGCAGCTGATCAGGCAGCTCGAAGAGGTATTCTATCAGGTGAGAGCAGAGCCAATGGCCATTGTATGTGCAATGGGTACCAACATCGCCCTGCCAGGGTTCCTCTATCAGGCTGCTAAAGCCTTATATGAGAAAGGAATCAACGTAGAGAGCTTTGCTCAGTCGCTCATGCAGATAAATATGCAATTTGTGATTCGGCGCGAGCATTATGAAGATGCGGTGATTGCCTTAAATGAGACGCTCTGCAAGAAGAGAGAGGTCGCTAGCTAAGTACCAGGCCGATACCCTTCTGAGAGGTGAAACAGACACGTTACTCCTCCTCCTCATAGGTTTGGTATAGAAAATCGTTGTAGGGGAAACGGGTGATGTGAATCTCTTTCACCTTTTCATAAATGAGCTGCTTGAGTGCATCGATGTTCTCTTTTTCCTTTGCCGAGATAAAGATGCAGTTATCCCTGATCCTGTTTATCCAGGTGTGCTTCAGCTCCTCCAGTGAGTAGTGTTCTCGTTTTTTCGGCGTGAGGTCATCCTCCTCTTTCACCACATGCGAGAACGCATCGACCTTGTTGAATACCAGGATTACCGGTTTCTCGGTGTCATCGATCTCATGAAGGGTCTTCTCAACCACCTCTATCTGTTCCTCAAACGCGGGATGGGAGATGTCCACCACGTGGAGGAGGATATCGGCTTCACGCACCTCGTCGAGTGTCGACTTGAATGACTCAATCAGATGAGTGGGCAGCTTGCGGATGAAACCCACCGTGTCGGTCAGCAGGAAAGGGAGATTCTCGATGGTCACCTTGCGCACCGTGGTGTCGAGCGTGGCGAAGAGCTTGTTCTCGGCGAAGACATCGCTTTTGCTGAGGAGCGTCATCAGCGTCGATTTACCCACGTTGGTATAGCCAACCAGCGCCACGCGTACCAGCTTACCCCTGTTCTTGCGTTGCACCGTTTTCTGCCTGTCGATATCTTTCAGCTCCTGCTTGAGGTGTGCAATCTTATCGAGGATGATGCGCCGGTCGGTCTCCAGCTGCGTCTCCCCTGGACCGCGCATGATGGTGCCTCCACCACCGCGCTGCCTCTCCAGGTGGGTCCACATGCGGGTGAGGCGTGGCAGGAGGTACTGATATTGCGCCAGCTCCACCTGTGCCTTGGCGTGTGCTGTCTGTGCCCGCATGGCGAAGATGTCGAGGATCAGGCTGGTGCGGTCCATGATGCGGATATTCAGCTCTTTCTCGATGTTGCGGATCTGTTTGGCGGAGAGCTCATCGTCGAAGATCACCACCCCCACCTCATTCTCCTCATCTTTCACATATTCCTCTATCTCCTGCAGCTTACCTTTGCCCACGAAAGTGACAGGGTTGGGCATCTCCAGGTGTTGCAGAAAGCGCTTACCCGGTACCAGTCCGGCAGTCTCGGCCAGGAATGCCAGCTCATCGAGGTATTCCTTTACCTTCTCCTCATTCTGCTCCGGGGTGATGAGTCCCACCAACAGGGCGGTTTCACTTTTTATTTCGTTGGTAATGAAGTCATTCATACGATAATATTTTATTTTTTTACATTAAGGTCGTATGGAACTCGCGATTATCATTTTCATGTGTGTAATGATTGTTGACTACGTCGATTACTTCGTAATTCATGCTCGTTTCATAATTATGAAATTGAATTTGAAGTAAAGGGATGATGGTCGCTGTTGCCGGAGCCGCCGGGGCCGGCCTGCTCATGGTGGGGCATCATCTTAGAACCAGAAGCCGAATCCGGCGGTTAAAAGCAGCTGGGAATAATCATTGATAAACTGATATTTCAGTTCCAGATTGGCCCTGACACGATAACCGATGTCATGCTGGAAGCCTAATCCCAGGCTTGCTCCCAGCCGGTGGTTGGTATGCTCCTCCATTGCTACAGCACCAGCAGCCGTTGGATCATGGTGCCAGTTGGAGTAGTGGACGCCCGCCAGCGGGTAGAGCGACGCGGCATAGCTGAGGGGCAGGATGTAGTGCAGATCGGTCTCTGCCATCCAGAGCTGCTCACCTTTCCTTTCAAGGAAACGGGTGTAAGAGGGCGCAAAGCGCAGGTTATTGGTCAGGTAATAGTGGAGATGTACCCCCGCACCGGGACGTTCTGCAGCCGATGCATATCCTGCATGGACTCCCACACCCCATGTGCCTTCAAATTGGGCATGCAGTGTTGATATTGAACAGATCAGTGAGAACAGCAAAACCAATCTTTTAACCATATGTAACCGTTTTATTATTTTTCGCAAAGATAACGAAATCAATGAAAAGATGCATCATCTAGATGATCATGCCACTACCCAGGCAGAGACGGCTGTCGCTGTCGTAAACCACGCCAAACTGGCCGGCTGCGATGCCCTGTACCGGCACCTCCGACTCGATACGATAGAGATCGCCTATGCGGCTGATCCTGCCTCTGGTGAAGTCGGGCGTATGGCGTATCTTGAAAGTGATCTCTTTCTCACCGGTGAAATCACCCCAGATGTCCCTGGTGATAAAGTCAAAACCCTGCAGGTTGATCACATAACCGTATTGGTGACGGGTGTCATACCCTTTTGAGACGTAGACGATGTTGCGATTCACATCTTTCTTGATCACGAACCAGGGTCCGCCGCTCAGTCCCAGCCCTTTTCGCTGACCGATGGTGTGAAACCAGTATCCCTGGTGCTTCCCCAGGATATTGCCGGTCTCCAGCTCAACAATCAAACCCTCTTTTCTTCCCAGGTAGCGCTCAATGAACTCATTGTAGTTCACTTTTCCCAGGAAACAGATCCCCTGACTGTCCTTGCGCTGTGCCGAAGGCAGTTGCTGCTCCGTGGCGATGGCGCGCACCTCCGATTTAAGCAGGTCGCCAATCGGGAACATCAGCCTGGAGACCTGCACATAGCTGATCTGCCCCAGGAAATAGGTCTGATCTTTCACCTTGTCCTTGGCTGTGGAGAGCCAGGTAAGTCCGTCGCGTTCCGTGGTAGTGGCATAATGGCCTGTGGCAATCCGGTCGAACTGGTGGCCCCACTTCTGCTCAAAAACACCGAACTTGATCAGCTTGTTGCACATCATGTCGGGGTTGGGTGTCAGTCCCCGCTTGACGGAATCGATGGTGTAACGCACCACGCTGTCCCAGTACTCCTCATGCAGGGAGACGATCTCCATCCTGCAGCCATACTTCTTCGCGATGAAGGAGACAATCTCAATGTCCTCCTCGGAAGGACAATCGATGTACCCATCCTTGTCCTCCATCCCAATCTTTATGTAGTAGATGACCGGATCGTGGCCCATCTCTTTCAGGCGGTGCACCACTACCGAGCTGTCCACCCCACCTGAGACCAAAGCAGCTATCTCCATTGTTGGTTGGTTTTGAACTGCAAAGGTACAAATAAGAATCGAATTGGCTGGTATGCCCCATGAACGGGTTGATGATCTTTTAACCCGTAAAATAATCGAAACAATAAAAAATAATATTACCTTTACAACTTCGGAGCAGACTGCAATGAAGCAATCTAACTGCCGAGACGGGTGACGGTGGTGTCCGGGAAGCGGATCTGCCTCCTCCCCCCTTTCCCCGAAGCAGATTCGGGTCATGAGAGAAAAAAATAAAAACGATATAAATGACTTACAGATGGAATTATTCAAACCTTTCACCCGATCAAAAAAAGATAACAAATGAATTAGCGAAGGAATTAGATTTGCATCCCGTACTTGTTGAGTTGCTCGTAAAAAAGGGAATAGAGCGTGTTGAAGAGATAGATAAGTTTCTGCACCCCAGCCTGGAGGATCTGCACGATCCCTTTCTCTTACCCGATATGGACAAAGCCATCCGCCGCATCGAAAAGGCACTGGGCAACAAGGAGCGGATCCTCATCTACGGGGATTATGATGTTGACGGTACAACAGCTGTTTCACTGGTGTACAAATTCTTTCGGGGGATCACCAACAATATTGATTATTATATTCCTGACCGGTACGATGAAGGGTATGGCATTTCGTTTCAGGGAATCGATTATGCCGTGAAAACGGGTGTAAAGCTCATTATTTCTCTCGATTGCGGCATCAAGGCGGTAAGCAAGGTTGCCTATGCCAAGGAACATGGCATCGATTTCATTATCTGTGACCACCATATGCCGGACGAGACACTGCCGGATGCGGTGGCCGTGGTCGATGCCAAGCGGCTCGACTCGGTCTATCCCTACAATGACCTCTCCGGTTGCGGTGTGGGCTTCAAGCTGGTGCATGCCTTCTCGCAACGCAACGGCTACCCTTTCTCCGATATTGAACCGCTGTTGGACCTGGTAGCGGTGAGCATTGCTTCCGACATCGTCCCGCTCACGGGTGAGAACCGGGTGATGATTCACTACGGGTTAAAGCAGCTCAACTCCAACCCGAGTTTTGGCCTGAGAGGTATCATTGAGATCTGCGGGTTGCAACGCAAACAGATCACTGTCAATGATATCGTCTTTAAGATCGGTCCGCGCATCAATGCATCTGGCCGGATGATGAATGGCAAGGAGGCGGTGGATCTGATGTTGGCCGGCGACATGACTGCAGCCCGTGAGAAAAGCAAGAACATCGACAAGTATAACGAAGACCGCCGGGAGCTGGACAAGCGCATCACCGACGAGGCGATCGAGTATATCAACAACTATATCGATATTAAAAACCTGAAGAGCATCGTGCTCTATCAGGAGAACTGGCACAAGGGCATCGTGGGCATCGTGGCTTCACGCCTGACCGAGAGATATTACCGCCCGGCGGTGGTGCTGACCAAGTCGAACGGCATGGTCTCCGGCTCGGCGCGTTCTGTCCCCGGCTATGATGTTTACAAGGCAATTGAGGCATGCCGCGACATACTGGAGAACTTCGGCGGTCATATGTATGCCGCTGGGCTCACCTTGAAGGAGGAGCATCTGAAAGAGTTCACCGAACGGTTCAACAGCCTCTCTTTCGATGGCATCGAGCCGGGAATGATGTTGCCCCAGATCACGGTCGATGCGGAGATTTCCCTGTCGCAGATTACCCCCCGTTTTCTCGAAGGGCTCAAGCTGTTCAATCCTTTTGGCCCGGAGAATGAGAACCCGATCTTCCTCACCAGGAACGTCTATGATGCTGGTAACAGCAAGCTGGTGGGAAAGGGCTTCAGACATATCAAGCTGGAGTTGAAAGACCAGACCAGGGAGACACCCATACCGGCTATCGCTTTCTGTCAGCAGGATTTCTTTCAAAAGATCAAGGCGGGAGAGCCGGTAGATATCTGCTATACCATTGAGGAGAATACGCATGGCAGCCGCTCCTTCACGCAGCTGATGATTAAGGATATACGAGGTTAACCATGACAATCGTTTGCCTATGCAACCGGAATTGTTTCGCCAGATACTTCGCGATTACTGGGGCTATGACTCCTTTCGCACCCTCCAGCAGGAGATCATTGAGTCGGTTTGGGAAGGGAAGGATACACTGGGGTTGATGCCCACCGGTGGCGGCAAGTCGCTTACCTTTCAGGTGCCGGTGATGGCGATGAAAGGGATCTGCTTGGTGGTCACCCCGCTCGTTGCGCTGATGAAAGATCAGGTGGACAATCTGAAAGAACGGGGCATCAAGGCTGCAGCGGTCTACTCCGGCATGTCGCGCGACGAAATCATCACCACGCTGGAGAATTGCATATTTGGCGGCTACAAGTTTCTCTACGTCTCTCCCGAGCGACTCTCCTCCGATATCTTCATCACCAAGCTGCAGGCCATGGATGTATGTCTGCTGGTAGTGGATGAGTCGCACTGCATCTCGCAGTGGGGCTATGACTTTCGTCCCTCTTACCTCAAAATATCGGATATACGACGGCAACTGGAGGGGGTGCCTGTGCTGGCACTGACTGCCACTGCCACGCCGGAGGTGGTAGATGATATCCAGGAGCGGCTGCTCTTCAAAGAGAAGAATGTTTTCCGTACCAGTTTTCTGCGGGAGAACCTATCGTATGTGGTGCGTACAGTTGACAACAAGATTGCCGAGCTTGCCCATATCCTGCGTACAGTGCCTGGCAGCAGCATCGTGTATGTGCGTAGCCGGAAGCAGACAAAAGAGATCGCTCAGGCCTTGCAGAAAATGGGCATTGTAGCCGATTTCTTCCATGCGGGACTCTCTCATGAGGTGAAGATCCTGAAACAGAACAGATGGAAGAGCGGTGACTGTCGCGTAATTGTTTCCACCAACGCTTTCGGTATGGGTATTGACAAGGCTGACGTGCGTACAGTGGTGCACATGGACTTGCCTAACTCCCCCGAGGAGTACTTTCAGGAGGCTGGGCGTGCAGGTCGCGATGGCGAGCGCTCCTACGCGGTGATCCTCTACACGAAAAGCGACAGTGCCAAGCTGCGGAAGCGGATTACGGATGCTTTTCCCACGAGAGATTTTATTGTCAGGGTTTACGAGGCACTGGGCAACTACTACCAGGTGGCGGTGGGTGCCGGCTTCGGCAATGCATACGATTTCAGTCTGCATGAGTTCTGTATCCCTTTCAGGTTCCCTTTCCTGCAGGCACACCATGCACTCAAGATCCTGGAGCTGGCCGGCTACATAGAATATACCGACGAGATAGACCTTCGTTCCCGGATCCGGTTCCTGATTTATCGTGACGAATTGTATGCTCTCCGTCTCGATAAAGATACCGATGAGTTGCTACATACCATATTGCGCAATTATACCGGTGTCTTTTCAGATGATGTCTATATCGATGAATCGTTGCTGGCTGCCCGTACGGGTAAAACCAGGAGCGAGGTGGTAGAGATGCTCATTGCTTTGTCACGGATGCACCTGTTGCGCTACATACCCCAGAAAAAAACACCCTTTATCGTGTTCACCACTTCGCGCGAGGATACACAATTCGTATCGATTCCCCGCACTGTATATGAAGAACGGAAAAAGCGGTTTGAGAAGCGTATCAATGCCATGATCGAATATGTGGAACAGACGGATGTGTGTCGCAGCAGGATGCTGTTGATCTATTTTGGGGAGAAAAATCCCAAGGAGTGTGGCATCTGCGATGTCTGTCTGAAGAAAAACGAAACAGGCCTGTCGCACTATGAATTTCACCGGCTTGAAGCGCAGATAAAGGAATCATTGCAGCAGGAACAGCCCCGCAGAATAAACAATCTGGTAGATTCGCTCACGGATGAAAATGCAGAGAAAGTGATTCGTGTCATCCGTTTTCTGATTGATATGGGAGAGCTCGGCCTCAAAGATGATTTTATCTCCCTGGCATCTCAGGATTAAGAAATCCACCTCTAAGCGTTGACTCACATCATATCGGCGGAAGTCCAAGTTCTTCTAAGAATTTATTATGTCTCTCTCTTGCTTTACTAATTTCCTTGTCAATATCAACCAGTTTTTTGTTTACCTCTTTCAAGTCAATTATTTCTTCATCTAATGACGTGCTTACATAGCGTGAAATATTCAAATTGAATCCGTTTTTCTCGATTTCCTTCATTGAAACTCTGCGGGAGTAACGGGGTTCTTCATTTCGTTCTCTGTAAGTCTCAACTATCTTTTCAATGTGTTCCGGAAGCAAGTTGTTTTGTCGCTTTCCTTTTTCAAAGTGGTCAACGGCATTGATAAACAACACATCGTCAAACTTTTTGCACTTCTTTAATACCAATATGCAAACGGGAATGCCTGTCGAGAAAAACAAGTTGGCAGGAAGTCCAATTACCGTGTCAATGTTTCCGTCCTTCAGTAATTTTGTTCTGATCCGTTCTTCTGAACCGCCACGGAATAAAACGCCATGAGGCAAAATAATGGCCATGGTTCCCTCCGGGCTCAGATAATGAAAACCGTGCAAAAGAAAGGCAAAGTCGGCTGCGGACCTTGGAGCAAGTCCGTAACTCTTGAAACGAAAATCTTCTCCCATTGCCTCCGATGGATCCCAACGATAGCTGAAGGGCGGATTGGCCACCACAGCATCAAACTCCATTTTTTTTGCGGGATTCATTTCATTCAAAATATCCCAATCGTTGAGCAACGTGTCGCCGTGGTGAATTTCAAACTCAGTGTCCTTAACCCCATGCAAAAGCATGTTCATTCGGGCTAAGTTGTAGGTAGTGATGTTTTTTTCCTGCCCGTAAATTTTACCGATGGTACCTCCTGATTCAATCATTCTTTTGCGGACATTGAGCAACAACGAACCTGAACCGCAGGCAAAGTCCAGCACCTGTTCAATTTTTTTCTTCATGCCTTTGGCTGGGTCTTGACTATCAAGCGTCACAATAGCAGAAAGGATGTCCGAGATTCTTTGCGGTGTATAAAACTCACCTGCTTTTTTGCCTGAACCTGCTGCAAATTGACCGATCAAATATTCATAAGCATCGCCTAAAATATCTTTGTCCGTTGAAAATTGACTGATGCCTTCCGCTATTTTTACAATAATGGTGCAAAGCTTTTTGTTCCGTTCTTCGTAGTTCCTGCCAAGTTTTTCAGAATCGAGATTGATTTCGGAAAACAACCCCTGAAACGTGCTCTCAAACGATTTGTTTTCGATATATTTGAAACCATCTTGTAACGTGCTAAGCAAATCTTCGCTTTGCGTTTTGGCAAGGTAGGTAATACTGTTCCACAAATATTGAGGTTCGATAACATAATGAACCTTTCTGCGCATTACCTTTTCAAACTCTTCGATATCGGCAGGGTTTTGCTCATACCAGATGGACAATGAGGATTTTCCTCCGTTTCCTGTATATTCGGGGTAATCTTTTCCCAATTCTTTTTGGGCTGCTGCTTCGTAGTTGTCCGAAAGGTATTTAAGGAACAAAAATGAGAGCATATAATCACGAAAATCGTCAGCGTTCATTGCTCCACGCAGCTCGTCTGCAATTTTCCAAAGGGTTTTTCCTAATTGCGTTTGGTTATTTGCTGTCATTATTATTTCAATAATTTTCTGTTTCCTGTTTCCACTAAAATCTTCATTTGCTGAATGGCAATTTGATTTAGTTTAATGAGCCGTTCTTTCTGCGGCATTTTTTCGTTGATGAAAACTGCATTCAGGTTTTCCAAGTTTGATAAACATATTAGCTCATTGATGGTGGCATAATCCCTGATGTTTCCTTTCAATTCCGGATTTGCCTCACGCCATTGTTTGGCAGTAATACCAAACAATGCCATATTCAATACGTCTGCTTCGTTGGCATACACAATAGAAGTTTCGGCAGGTGTAAGTTCTTTCGGGATAAGGTTTTGCTTAATGGCATCGGTATGGATATGGTAATTGAGTTTTGCCAATTCCCGTTTGGCACTCCAGCCCAATTGTTTTTGTTCTTCTTCTTTAAGGCGTTGGAATTCCTTTACTAAATAAAGTTCAAATTCTACCGACACCCAACTGGCAAACTTAAATGCAATATCTTTCTGTGCATACGTGCCTCCACCTGCACCGTTTTTAGTAATAATGCCAATGGCATTGGTGAGTTCTACCCAACGCGTAGGACTCATTGTAAAGGCATTGCTGCCGGCATCTTTCAAAAGGGGGTCGAATTCGACCCCTTTAAAATCGGGATTGTTTAACAATTCCCAAAGGCCTAAATACTCTAAAGTATTTTTAAGCCTCATCCAATTTTTGACCACATCCTTTGGTTCAACTGGATTTTTTTGTCGGGCAATGTCAGTAATACAGATATAGTCGAAACCATTTACTTTAATGGTTTTTATTGTTATTTGTTTTAATATGATAGAATTTGTTTTTGACATCACTCTTACTATTTAATTTCAGGGAACAAGCCCTGTAACAACCCCTTCTTGTACAATTTCAATGCCTCTATCTTTTGGCTTTGGGCGTTGATTAAATCATCAATTGACGAAAGCGTTTCAGCAATTTTTTCTTGCTCTTTATGATTTTTTGGAAAACAAATTATCATTCTTTTGAAGTCAGAATTATATAATCTACTTATAACCCCTCCATCAGATGTTTGCCATCTCAAATTTGAATAGCAATAAAATAAGAAAGAATTTAAAACTACATTTTCATTGTGTCCTAACCAAATGATATTTGAATCTTGAAAATATGCGGGCGAGCCATCATAAATAACTAATCTGCCAATAGTGCCAGATGCAGAAATCAATATGTCGCCAATTTTGGGAAAAGAATATTTACTTTTATATTCTTCAAATATTTCTTTAGAGATGTAAGAATCGGCAAAACGACCAAATGTTCCAATTTTATAAAATGGAACACCGTTATTTGGATCGGGAGTCGTTTCCTCTTTAAATATCCTCCTGCACATTAATGGCTCACCAATTTCACCTAAGGTCGTTTCTTCCCACTCCCCATCATCCTTAAACTCAGGGAACCGCAACTTTGGGACTGTTTCCCCTTCCTGTGGAAAAAGATTTTGCAGCAGCCCCTTTTTGTGTTCTTTAAGCAACTCCAGCTTTTGACTTTCGGCTGTGATGACTTCATCTAATGACGAAAGGCAGGCAGCGATTTTTTGTTGTTCTTGGGGCTTTGGAATTGTTAACTTTAAATCTAAAAATGCTCCTTTTGATAGATTCAGACTTCACCATTTTATAGATTTATTTTTGGACACTGTAGGGATCACTCCCCACGTCAAATTGCAATAACTTCCCGTTGGGTAATTTTATTTTCTCATTGTTCATTTTCCGGCACAACTGCACCTGGGCATCTTTAAACCGGGCAACTTCCAGTGGTTCCAACCGAACGATCAGGCTCTCTTTGGTGCTTTTGATCCAACCCCTTGCACTGGTGATGGCATCCAAAACCGGCAGTAAGTCCCGCTCATCCGGTAAATATGCAAACAACTCTCCGGCCAGTTTCTTACGCATGTTCCAAAAAAGCATTTCCGTCAGGTTCCACCAATTTTTGGATTCGTTGTCGATCACCTTGAAGGGTGCTTCACCGGTTTCGGTTGAGTCAACCCGCCGTTCACACCCATCGATTTGTTCCTTTAACTGATCGATTTCCGCTTCAAGGGCTTTCTTTTGGGCGATCATTCGATCCCGTGCCGGAGTCTTGCGTGGTGTGCCATCTTTTTTGAGCGCCACTTCCTTTTTGCCTAACGCTTTGCATATCATATTAATTTTCAACTTCTTATCCCTTAGCTTTTTCGTTAGCTGCAGGTACTCCGGGTTGGTGACCTGTTGGGCATCGCTTTCTTCCCTGATCTCCCATTGCGGGTTATAATGCATTTGGGTACGCACCCCCATGTGCTTGAAGCTGTTTTCGCTGCACCCCCATCGCTTCAGCATGCTCTCTGCCAGGGTGGCTGTGTCTTCAATCCGGTCATTGGAGACTACCGCTAACGTTTCCCCGTCCTCTGTATTGCGCACGATAATTCGTCTTAATTCAATGCTTTTACCCGCGTTATTCCGGTAA
>JAHDQF010000017.1 GCA_018433945.1 Proteiniphilum sp.
CCGATTGTCCCACCCCCACCGTCTCCACGAAGAGGTAATTGAAGCCCGCCGCCTCACAGAGCACAATGGACTCACGCGTCTTCCGTGCCACACCCCCCAGCGATCCCGCAGAGGGGGAGGGACGGATAAAGGCGTTCTCCTCCATGGAGAGCTTCTCCATCCGTGTTTTGTCGCCCAGGATGCTCCCCCTGGAGCGCTCACTGGAAGGATCGATGGCCAGCACCGCCAGCTTATGCCCCCTCTCCAGCAGGTACATGCCGAAAGAATCGATGGAGGTGCTTTTGCCGCAACCCGGCACGCCGGTGATCCCCACCCTGATGGAGTGGCCCGAGTAGGGCAGGCACTGCTCGATGATGGCCTGAGCCCTCTCCTGATGCTCCGGCAGAGAGCTCTCCACCAGTGTGACTGCCTGGCTGAGAATCACCCTGTCGCCAGAGAGGATCCCTTTCACATACTCCTCCACGGAACGCAATGTCTGTCTGGGTCGTCTCTTGAGATAGGGGTTCACGCTGGGTGGCTGGGCGATACCCTTGTTCACCTTCAAGCCGTTGTATCTGGGGTCATTCTCGGGATGTTCCATCTTCCTGCTCAAATTAAAAAAAACCGGATGAAGCTCCTGCAAAGATACTTCATTCGGTCTGTATTCGCAATCCTGCGGGGTCTCTATTTCTTCGGAATCACATTTCCCTTGATCCTCAACACATAAACGGTATCCGGCACATTGGTATACACCGTAATGCTCTTGTTGAATGTCCCCGGACGGGCAGTAGTGGAGTATTTTGCCGTAATCATTCCTTTCTTACCGGGCAGGATCGGCTCACGTGAATAGCTCGGTGTGGTACAGCCGCACGAAGCGGAAACACGACGTATGATCAACGGGCTATTGCCGGTATTGGTAAATTCAAACTGGGTGGTAACCGCTCCTATCTCCTCTTGAATGGTTCCGAAGTTGTGCTCGGTCTTTTCAAACGCCATCCCGGGCTTCTGCTGGGCAAAAGCCATCAGGGTGCCGATCAACACGGAAAACAGTACAAGGGTTGTTCGTTTCATAAGGGTTGTTCGTTTCATATCTGTTTCAATGATTGTTGCTTGTTTTTATTGCTCCTGTCTGCAAAAGTAACAATTTTACCCACTAACTGTTTATTCTTTAACAATAATTCGCATGCCACCGGTGTGTGAAATGAATGCAGGGGCGTAAAGGGATTGCACGGTGGCGATGCCACCTGAGTAGCTGCCAGCCCGCGTCACATAGAGGGCATACTCAAACACGCGGGTCCCACGCGGCAACTGATCGAAAAAGAATGAGGTGGAGGCATCTTTCGTGCTCTGGTAACAGGGCACGCCGTTTTGCCAGGTCATACCGGAGAGCTGCGTGACCGGTTCGAAGCAGGCGGCACGCATATCCTTGAGCTGCACAAACTCCAGGTCGCGATCGTTGCGCAGGGTGAGGCGCACCACCACCCTGTCACCCACCTCTAAAGAACGCTCTTCGGTTAGTGGCACCAGCACCCTACCCGAAGCATCGGTCTGCTCCAGGAACAACTGCTTTTCGATATCGAGTGAACCATCACTTTTTACCACCTTGTCCAGCTCCTCGAAGTATTGCCGGTAGAGCGCTCCCCAGGCAGGTCCGCTGCCGTTGTGCTCCACGGTAACCACACCCATCACGGGCGTAATCTCCGTTCTGTTCCAGCTCTCCTTGAAGTAACCGGTTCCCGCTTCTCTGTTGGCCGGTTCAACCAGCTTGCCCCCCACTTTGACAGTGGTCTCACCGGTGGCGAAAAACCAGTCGCTGCCACCGCTCAGCAGTGCATAGACCGCATCGGTGGTGGCATGTGTCGATTCCCACTGCTGTATCTGCTTCTGCTTTAGCAGCCACCGTTTCATTTGGTCTGTCTCCGCCGTAGAAGCACCTCCCAGACGGAAAGCATCCATGATAAAGGTATGCACCGGTATGGCCGACTGCGACATAAACACCTGCGCACGGTTATTGGGCCAGTACATCCCCATCTCGTCTGAAACGACGGCATGTTCGCGGAAAGAGCGCAGGATCAATTGCACTACCTCTTTCTGACCGCTCCGATGCATCAGCACCGCAATCAGGGCACGCTCATAAAGGCCATAGGAGGCCCAATGCTTCTGCAGCAGAGAGCGGTAGAAGCCGGCCATCTCTTTCACCTCCTCATCCATGGGACGATCATTGTATGCCGATCGCACATAGAGATACTCCAGATCGGTCAGCGAGATCATCCTGATCTGCTTCCAATCTTTGTTGTACCGCTTCAGCGCGTTGAAGCGACGCACTGCCTCGGCATCGGCAAACTCAATTGCTTTCGACTGCATGGCGAGAATCTCTTCCCCGGGTTGAAGAGCGCCTAACTCCTGCAGGCGACTGAACCCGTAAAGGATATAATGGGTGATTCCAACTGAAGGACGGAACCCTTTAAACCAGCTCCAACCCCCTTCGTTGGTCTGCAACTCCTGCAGGCGACGCACAGAGCGACTCCTTTGGTCGCGGCTACGGTTCCGGTCGAACAGCAGCGAGAGCCGTTGTCGCTGCGCCGATTCATTGCGGGCGTCAAGCACCCAGGGAGTCTCCTCCAGCAAGAGGCCTTTCAATTCTTCGTTTTTGTTGAGCTGTGACTGCAACGATTCACCGGTGCCCCCCTCTTTCTGCCAGGCATCCACCATGGCTGTTAGGCGGGGATAGCTCTTCCCGATATGGGTACCCAGCGAGGTGCTGTAATAGGCGGCAAACCAGGCAACCGCATGGTCCTGCACCGGGTTGCTCAATACCGGCAGCGCCTGCAACGCGTACCAGGCGGGGGATGAGGCAAACTCGAGGGTGAGCCGGTACTCCTCAGCTGTTGGGGAGCTGTTCTCCCGCAGCCGCTCCATGGTGAACTGTTTCGTTTCCCCACTGTTCAGATCCATGTGCATGCTCTCGGTCACCAGCATCCTACTGGGCAATACTGCCAGCGCATGCTGCTCGCCATCACTGAACAACTCTGTCTCCGCCACGATGCGTACCCCCAGCAGCTCAATGCCCGAAGGGACAATAAAGCCCCATGAAGCATCAGTTGAAGCAGCGGGAGCCAGGGTGAAGGGTTTCAGAGCATCCACCAGGTTGATCTCCGGGATAATCTCTTCGGTAAGGGGATCGAAGAGCTCCAGCCGCACCATGCCATTCAGCAGGCTGTCGGAGAGGTTGGACATTTTGGTGCTGATGGAGGCAGCATCACCCTCCCTGAAGAAGCGGGGCATGTTGGGTGTGACCATCAGCTCTTTCTGTGAAACCGTAAAAGCCTCGGAAGAGCCACTGCGCAGTTGCCTGTCGTGTGCCAGCAGACGGAAACGCCAGCGGGTGTTGCTCTCCGGCACGGAGAAAGCGATCTGAATCTCTCCTTTCTCGTTGGTGCGCAGCTGCGGATAAAAGAAAGCCGTTTCGCTGAAATTGCGCCGCAGCTGGAGGAGTGATGCACTAGGAACTGCACCATCACCCATCACGACAGCATCTTCCTGCTTTGCGCTGGATGCCCGGAAGAAGACGAGATCATTGTAAAACGAAAAGCCGTGCCAGTTGAACCTGTCGAACCTGAACGCAGGCACCTCTTTCCAGGAAACAGGCATATAACCGCTGCCATAAACGGAGCTGAAAGAGTTATCACGTGTGAGCCGTGCGGCGGATCGATCACGCAGCAACGATGTCGCCGGAAAGCTCCAGGCTTGGGATGGGTAGATCTGGTCGAGCGAGAAATCATACATCGATGCCAGCAACTCTGCGGCAGCGGGGTTCCCTGCTCCATCGGTCACCGTGATGCGCCACTCCTCGTCACTTCCCGGACGAATCCTGTCACGGAAGAGATCGAGCTTCACCTGCAACTCCTGCTTCTCCTCTTCGCGAAGAATATCGGTGTGGTGGCTGTAAAACTGTTGATCTTTCACATAGGTGAGCATCAACGTGACACCTCCGCCATACTCCTCCCGGTATGGGAAGCTGAAGCGTCTGTTTTCGTTCTCCAGGGTCAGCCACCGCCGTTCCAGCAGTTTCTCCTCTTTCCAGAGCTCATAGAGCAGATGAATCTTGTCGGTCACACCCAGCAGGATCTCAGCGGGCTTACCGGGAGCAAAGGTACTGCTACGGACCACAAACCAGTCGTTCGTCTTCACGGGAGGTCGCTTGTCGGTGAAGGAAAAAAGAATCAGATCTTTCTCCGCCTCTACCGGATTGCCCCTGTCATCCTTTGAGAAGAGCTTCACCCTGTATCTACCGGAACGAAGATGGGTCAGCTGTTTTTTCAACGCTGGCTGCGAACCGGTTTCAAAATCTCCTTTGGCCACCTCTCTCACAATGGAATCACGCTCATCAAGCAAATAAACCACATAGCTCCCTTCTGCTTTGACGTCGCTGCCATTGAGGTTTTTCGCTTTGATCAAGACCGGGTCTGAGCTCTCTTTCTCCCACCGCTCTTCCAGTTCCAGTTGGAGCATCATCGAGACATCACCCACAGAAAGAGAATAGCTCCCTGCTTGGGTCTCACCGTTCAGATCGGTCACAACAGCCTCAACGGTGAATGTGGATGCTGTCTGTTTGCCTTGCTCTGTGTCGCTCTTCTCCGGGGTAAAGCGAATCTCGAAGCAACCCTGATCATCACTGGTCACCACGCCTTCCGCAAACGGTTCCGGCACACCTCCCCAGAAACGCCACCAGCTCTGCTGACGGGTGATGCGGTAAGTGACGGTGGCCCCCTGCAGCGGCACACCCGAATAGGCAAGCGCTTTACCTCTGAGGGTCACCTCCTCGCCAAAGCGATAACTTCCCTCAACAGGATCAAATGTCACCTCGAAAGTGGGACGTTTGTACTCCTCCACACGGATAGAGGCGCTGCCCGATTCGGTGCGAAGGGAGAAGTGGCCGGTAAGAAGTCCCTGTGGGAGTACAAACTCACCGGCGATTGAGCCAAACTCGTTGGTCACACCCACCTGTGAAGCAATCTTCTCTCCATTGGCATCATGCAGTGAGACCTCTATTTTGCGCTCACGAACCAGTGACCTTTTTGAATCGGCCTCCCTGGTCATCACCGCCTTGTAATAAACCGTCTGTCCGGGGCGGTAGAGCGACCGGTCAGTGAAGATATCGATCTGCTCACGCTCTTCCCTGTTGCCCGTGACGGCGAAATATCGGGTGCTCCCTGGCCGTGACAGCAGTGAGCCGCTGTCAGCGCCTTTGATGGCATGAAAAAAGAGGATCTCTTCCGGATCATTGCTCCTGTAAACAGCCAATCCATCGCGGTTGGTGGTGACGCTCGACGCTTCTGTCAAGCGGGCGTTGCGCCAGTTGCCGGAATAGTTGTAGAGAACAACCACAGCATCCTCCACCGGTCTGCCTGTGACCCGGTCAACCACAAAAAAGTGATGCAGACCCTTGCCTGCGGTACGGCTGAACAGCGACAAGTCGGACACGGCAAAGAAATATACCGGCTGATCGTTGTCGTTTGTTTCCGGCTGCGAATCAAATGTGAGCATGTAACTGCCCGGCTCGCTGAGGTTCAGCTCAATTGCAGTCTCTCCCTCCAGATAGGGAGGGGTATCAGGCAGTTTCACGGGGATCTCCATCACAAAGGTCCGCTTCCTGTTGAGGGTTTGCAGTATGCCTAACTGGTGCTTCTGCAGATCGACAGGGGAATCGATGCGATAGAGCATCCCTTTAAGGGAACGAAGATTTTTGAAAGTGACGGTTATCTTCTTCACCCCATCTTTGGGAAAAGTATGGTTCCCGGAAAAAGAAAAATGTGGGGAGGTCAGTTGTTGCAACCGCTTCTCAAGCAGGGCAATCCTTTTATAGTCGGGATATTTGTCAACAGCTCCTTTCAGGAAGTTGTAGAGCTCTTCCGTTTTTTCATTGCGGAGTGAATCACTGTGCTCAGAGACCCGATATAGCTCCTGCTGGCGCAGCTCAGCTATTTGGTTGATGATCTCCACGCTGAAGGGATCGCCCTCCCACTCTTTCAGCATCGCTTCGAGTGATGGCAGGGCGTACAACCTATAGGTCTCCTGCAACTGAGCGAGTGACTCCAGTTTATCCAGCTCGGCAAGGAGCAGTGACTGGCGAAGCCCTCTCTCCAAAAGGGAGGCCATCAGCTTTCTCCAGGTTTCATAGGCCATCAGGTTATATTCCCCCTTTTTCGGATCGAGGGGGAGATGGATGAACGCTTTCGCCGGGGCAAAGAGTGATGCCGGTGCAAGCTCTCTGCGGGCCAATGTCCGACTCAGATCCTCATTGCTCTCCAGTTGCCGGTACTGTTCAATAGCCCGTCGCGCCAGGAAGTCGTACATCGTAGGATAATACCGTCGGGAATCCTTTCCTTCATCCACGACTGCTGCGTAAGCAGAGACCGTTGCCTTCAGGAGCTGCTCTTTCTCTGCCAGCGACGCCTCCAGATGCTCCACCACCCGGTCATAAAAGTTATTGCGGCTCCACTCTTTCATATCGGAGGGGAGGTAGCCACGCAGCTCCGTGCGTTGTCTGATCTGCCACTGATCTCTCTGGTAGTACTGCAGATAGAGTTCGCCCAGCATGGAGTGCAAAAGGGCTCTCTCCACCGCATCACTGCTTTCATTCAGCATCCCCTCCAGTCGTGAAAAAACCACTGTGTCGTTCTCCGCATCACGCGCCAGGTCATACTTGCCCAGGTGAATCACAGCCTTGATCACCTGTGGCGTATTTTGTTCGCTTACCGCCCGGTGAAGAATCCTGTTTACCTTTTCTGCGGCCGACTGTGGCAATGACTTTTTTTCCAGTGCAGACACCTCCTCCCAAAGTGGGGCATAATCGTTCTGCTGCATCTTAATATTTTGTTGCGCTGAGAGCCAGCAAACATTGAGCAATAGGAGAAAGAAAAGAGGTGGACGTTTCATCTGTTTTTAGGAGTTAGGTGATTGAGCGTGGTAAGATACGCGTTCTTTCCATCTATGAACAAGTAGAACGATGTTTAGGTTTGATACAAACGACTCAGATGTGCGTTTGACCTCAGCTTCATCGCTTTCGAAGGCGATGAAGGCTGCAAGGCAGACATCTCTTTATCCATCCTTGATGCTGGGCTCACCCTCCTCCTGCGGCTTCATCACCACCCCGATCCGCTTTTTGCCGTTGATCTTGATGCAGATGGGACGCTCAAAACGTACATGCCTTATATACGGCGTCTCCTGTACCGCCGGAAGAGCGTTGAGGTAGGTCTCATCGAAGAAGCCATCGTTTTCCAGAAAAGGGTTCACCGTGAAATAACCCACACCAAAAGAGGTCAGGTTCTGGAAGAAGTGGGTGCCCTGGCTCGGCTCGATACGGTAGTTCTCCATACCTGACTCAACGATCACCCTTGCCTGTGAGATATGAGGCCATTTCACCGGGATGCCGAGCCAGGGATCGGATGATCCCCAGCGACCGGGACCCACCAGCACGTAGTTTCTCCCGGCATCTAAAAACGCGCGGTTGATCTGTTCAATCTCACTGGCTATCAGCGGATTGTTGGAAGCATTGAAGACGTCGCTCTTCACATAGATCAGGTCCTGGACATCGCTTGTGATACCGTTGCCCAGTGCATTCCGGGAATAGAGAATCGTCTGTCTGGGATCAATCTTCTCCAGGTTTTCATGCACCACCTCGCGACTGTCAACAATAGGACGGATCTGCAGCACGTAGAAAGAGGCGAAACGGTTGTCACGAATGTCAACAGCGAACTCAATCTCCACCGGTCGTCCCATCTCTTTCTGTCCCACCTTGAGCAACTTGTCGAGGATCTCCTTCAAGGGGAACATGTCATGCTGCAGGATGTTGGCAAAGGAGATGATCTTCCTCCCCCCCTCATAGTAGCCATCACGGATGATCTGATCCTGCGGGTCGTAGGTCGAGGCCACGTACCGCAGCGGACCCTCTTTCTCTGCCTCCTTCAATCGCAGGTTGAGCAGGTTGAAGCCATCGTCGATGGTGAAATCTTTCGACACCGAGTTGAGGTCGAGCGCGTAATACTGTGTCTGCGTGTCACGCAGCGCCAGGTCGAGAGAGCTGAGCTGCAGGATGTGGGATGCATGCAGCGGTGAGAAGCGCAATCCCATGTTGCCGTCCACAATATACTTACCCAGACCGAACGCCATGTTCACAATGCCATCCTCGGTACGCTCATCCCCTATGGGATAGTAGTTAATGGAGCGTGCCACACCCGAGATGGCGGGGTAGAACTGGGTCCCATACTGCGACCCAACCACCTCCTGCAGTACGATGGCCATCTTCTCCTGGTCGATCAGGTTGTGCGTGGCAGCCATGTAGCTCTTGCTGTCACGGTAGAAAACCGAGGCATAGACCGCCTTGATGGCGTTGCTCAGCAGTCGCACCATCTCATACTTGTCATTCACGTAAGGAATCATGTAGGTGGCGTAGATGCCGGCGAAAGGTTGATACTGGGAGTCCTCCAGCAGGCTGGAGGAGCGGATGGCGATGGGGCTGTCGATGGCATCGAAGAAGACCAGGAAGTCACTTACCAGCCTTTTGGGCAGCTTGGCCGCGAGGAAGTGCTTCAGGATCTCCTCATCCTCCCTGTCCGAGAGAGCCACCGGGTAGAGGTTGTTGGCCTCCATGAACTCATCGAACAGGTCGGTGCAGAGCACCACCGTCTTGGGGGTGGTGACAGGGAACGAGGGATTGTTGTTCAGCTCCAGGTGTGTCTTCACCATGTAACCGATGAAAGCGAGACCTCTCCCCTTACCGCCGAGTGATCCCTCGCCGATACGGGCGAAGTTAGAGTACTGGTCGAACCGGTCTTTCTCGAAGACTGCCACCACACCGGTGTTCTTCATCCGGCGGTACTGCACGATGGTGGCATAGATCAGCTCGCGCGCGTCATGCATGCTGGCATACTCAGAGACATCGATCTTCTTCAACAACTCCGCCACAGGGAACATGGCACGCGAGTAAAAGAAGCGGGAGAAATGGTTATGCGAGAGATGGTAATAGAGTGCATCGTCGGGGATGTTGCGGATATTCATCTGCAGCTCCTTCAGGTTCCGGATGCGGAAGATCTCCTCTTTCGTGTGGGGGTCAATGATAATGAAGTCGCCAAAACCCAGGTTCTCTTTGATGGCGTGGCGCAGATCCTGGGGAAATGTCTTGGAGTTTTTATCGATGAACACATTGCTGATTCCCTCAATATGTTTCCTGTTCTCTGATTCGGAAGAGGTATAGATAATGGGAATATAGGTATCCTTCGTGCGGATCCACTCACCCAGCCGCTTACCGGCCAGCTGGTCCTTCTCCCCCTCTATGGCGAAGCTCATATCGCAGATCACCCCAAGCATGTTGTCTCCATATTTCTTGTAGTAGTAAACCGCCTCCTCATAGTTGCGTGCCAGCAGAATCTTGGGACGCCCCCGCATGCGGAGCATCCGCAGGTGATCATTGAGTGCCTCTTTCGAGAACTCTTTCGATTCGGAAAGCACAAACTTGTAGAGCAGTGGCAGCTCAGAGGAGTAAAACCGTACCGAGTCCTCCACCAGCAGGATGGTCTGAACCCCCACCGTTTTCACGTCATGTTCAACATTCATCCGGTCCTCCACCACCTTGATGATGGCCAGCAGCAGATCGGTATCGCCAAGCCAGCTGAAGACATAATCAATGCCACTCAGGCCCTCACGACTCAGTGAGCGGGTCACCGCCTTGGAGAATGGGGTGAGTAACACCACCTGCATATTGGGGTAGCGCTCTTTAATCTGTATCGCCAGCTGAAAGGCATCGCCGTTGTCCATGTTGGGCATACAGATCACCAGTTCATAGTGATTCTGCTTCAGCTCTGAGAGTGCCTCACGGTTGCTGCTTACCTGTGTGAAGCGGGGTGGATAGCGCAGGTTGAGGGAGACATACTCGTTAAAAATTTGCTCCTCCACGCGACCGTCATCCTCCAGCATGAACATATCATAGCGGGAGGCGACCATCAGGATGTTATAGATCCGTTTATTCATCAGCTTCACAAAGGGGGTGTCCCGAAAGCGGAGCTGGTTGATGTCGTGAGATTTGATCACCGATTTGGGCGTCTTCAGTTTCATATAGGTTCTATGATTGCCGGCAGCAGATTCTTTTCTTCCTACCGGAATACAAACATAGGAATTTTTTCGTATATTTGTTTGACTTTCGGAGAGGAGAGGCGACATCTCTCCCATTCCGGTGGTTGTTGTTTTACGTAATAAAAAAGCGGATGATGATCAGAAAAAAAGCTCTATATATTACTATCTTCATTGCAACAATGGCTGGCGGCGCTGTGCTGCTGGCACTCACATCCTGGAACGACCTTGAGAAAAATGATGCGCAGCGTCCGCTTGTGCTCTCCATGACCGCATCGGTGGAGGTGCCGGAAAGCATGACCTTTGCCGGTGAACAGATCACTTTCGATCGGTATGACAAGCGTGAGCGGCTGGACAGGGAGCTGAACAGCTTCACCTACTTCCACTCCACCACGCTGTTGCTCATCAAGCGTGCCAACCGTATCTTCCCGGTTATTGAACCCATCCTGAAGCAACAGGGGCTGCCCGACGACCTGAAGTACCTGGCAGTGATCGAGAGCAGCCTCGATCCACGGGCCTTCTCTCCGTCACGAGCGGCCGGACTCTGGCAATTTCTGCAAAGCACCGGCAAGCAGTATGGTCTGGAGGTGACCGCGGAGGTGGATGAGCGCTATCATGTGGAGAAATCGACGCTGGCTGCCGCCCGTTATCTGCGCGATGCACACCGCAGATTTGGGACCTGGAGTGCTGCCGCCATGGCTTATAACGGGGGACTGGCACGCATCAGCAGGGAGCTGACAAACCAGGGCGCTGACGAAGCTCTTGATCTCTGGCTGGTGGAGGAGACCACCCGTTACTATTACCGGATGCTGGCGATCAAGCTCATCTTCGAACATCCGCAGCAGTATGGCTTCATCATCAAACCGGAACAACTCTACAAGCCAATGAATTTTAAGGAGGTCACCGTTACCACATCGATTCCCGATCTGGCTGCCTTTGCCCGTGAACAGGGTATCACCTATGCGCAGTTAAAGGATTTCAACTCCTGGCTGCGAAGCAGCAAGCTAACGGTAACCAGCGGCAAGCAGTATATCCTGCTGATCCCCACAAAAGAGGATCTCTATTATCGCAAGGGTGAGAAGCCCAAAGTGCATCACAAATGGTGGGTGAGCCAGTAAACATTTCGGGGCAATCAATCGTTTATACAAACTATGGCATCTGAAGCAGAACTGATACGGGTGTACGGTGCCCGTGTGCACAATCTAAAAAATATAGACGTCACCATTCCGCGCAACGCCCTCACCGTGATTACCGGGCTGAGTGGCAGCGGTAAGTCATCGCTCGCTTTCGACACCATCTTCGCCGAAGGACAACGTCGTTACATCGAGACATTCTCTGCCTACGCCCGTGGCTTCCTGGGTAAGATGGAGCGTCCCGATGTGGACAAGATCACCGGTCTGAGTCCTGTGATCTCTATCGAGCAGAAGACCACCAACAAAAACCCCCGTTCCACGGTGGGCACCACCACCGAGGTGTATGACTTTCTCCGGCTGCTCTATGCCCGTGCAGGAGAAGCCTACTCCTATCTCACAGGAGAAAAGATGGTGAAGTACACCGATGAACAGATCCTGGAGTTGATTCTGGAAAAATACATCGGCAAAAAGATCTATATCCTCGCACCGGTAGTGCGCAACCGCAAGGGACACTACAAGGAGCTGTTCGAACAGATCCGCAAGAAAGGATACCTCCATGTGCGGGTCGACGGTGAGATCCGTGAGATCCTCCCCGGCATGCGTGTAGATCGCTACAAGAACCACAGCATCGAGATCCTGATCGACAAGCTGGTGGTGTCGAACAAGTTCGCCGATAAGCTGAAAGCCAGTGTCCGCACCGCGATGAAACAGGGATCGGGATTGATCCTGATTCAGGATGTGGAAGAGAACGAAGTGCGTCATTACAGCCGTAGTCTGATGTGCCCCACCACCGGTCTCTCATACAATGAGCCGGCACCCCACAACTTCTCCTTTAACTCACCCCAGGGTGCCTGTCCCCGGTGCAAGGGCATCGGCACCGTAGATCAGATCGATATTGAAAAGATCATCCCCAATCCGGAGCTGAGTATTGCCGCTGGTGGCATAGCCCCTCTGGGTAAGGAGAAGAGTAACCTGCTCTTCTGGCAGATCACAGCCATCTGTGAAAAATATGGCGTGACACTGAAGACACCCATAAAGGAGATCCCAAAGGAGGCAATTGATGAGATCATGTATGGCACCAATGAACGGCTGAAGATCAGGAATGAGTCGCTGGGGAACTCCAACTACATGGTTTCATACGAGGGGGTCGCTCGTTATATCGAGATGCAGCAGGAGGAGGATGCATCGGCCACCGCACAGAAGTGGGCCGGTCAGTTCATCACCACTTCTGTCTGCCCGGAGTGCAAGGGACAACGCCTCAACAGGGAGGCGCTTCACTTTCGCTTCAACGGCAAGAACATTGCCGAACTGGCGGAGATGGATATCCGTACCCTCCATGAGTGGATCACTCAATCGGAATCGGCGGTTACAGAGAAACAGCGGCTGATTGCCGAAGAGATCAGGAAGGAGATCCTCACCCGCCTGCAGTTCCTGCTCGATGTGGGACTGGGATACCTCTCTCTTTCACGCACATCGGCCTCTCTCTCAGGTGGGGAGAGTCAGCGTATCCGGCTGGCTACTCAGATCGGCTCTCAGCTGGTCAATGTGCTGTACATCCTCGACGAACCCAGTATTGGCCTACATCAGCGCGACAATCACCGTCTCATTGATTCGCTGCGGAAGCTACGCGATTCGGGGAACTCTGTCGTAGTGGTGGAGCATGACAAGGAAATGATGCTGGCATCTGACTATATTGTTGACATGGGTCCCTTTGCCGGCGAGCGAGGGGGTGAGGTGGTGTTCGAGGGTCTCCCCGATGAGATGCTCAGGCAGCACACACTCACCTCCAACTATCTCAACGGCAGGCTTGAGATAGCATTGCCGGAGAAGCGACGCGCAGGCAACGGCAAACAACTGGTTATAGAAGGTGCATCGGGCAACAACCTGAAGGAGGTGACCGCCACCTTTCCGCTGGGGATGCTGATCTGCGTGACCGGTGTCTCCGGCAGCGGCAAATCGACCCTGATCAACGAGACACTCCAGCCAATCCTCAGTCAGCAATTTTACCGATCACTCAGAGACCCGCTGCCCTACCGGACCGTCAAAGGGATCGGGCACCTGGACAAGGTGGTGAGCGTGGATCAGTCGCCCATCGGCCGTACGCCCCGCTCCAACCCCGCCACCTATACCGGTGTCTTCTCCGAGATACGGAACCTCTTCGCAGGGATGCCGGAAGCGAAGATACGGGCCTACAAGCCGGGACGCTTCTCATTTAACGTGAAGGGAGGACGCTGCGAAGCGTGCAGCGGCAATGGTTACAAGACCATAGAGATGAACTTCCTGCCTGACGTGATGGTCCCCTGTGAGGTGTGTCACGGGAAGCGTTACAACCGTGAGACGCTTGAGGTGCGCTTCAAGGGCAAGTCGATCGCGGACGTGCTGGAGATGAGCATCAACGAGGCGGTTGACTTTTTCGAGAACGTGCCCTCCATCCAGCACAAGATCAGGGTGCTGCAGGAGGTGGGACTGGGATACATCAAGCTGGGACAATCATCCACCACCCTCTCGGGCGGTGAGAGCCAGCGGGTAAAGCTGGCCACCGAGCTGGCGCGCACCGACACGGGAAACACCCTTTACCTGCTGGATGAACCCACCACCGGTCTTCACTTCGAAGACATCCGCGTGCTGCTGGGGGTTCTCAACAAGCTTGTGGAGAAGGGCAACACGGTGATTGTCATTGAGCACAATCTCGACATCATCAAGTGTGCCGATCACATCATTGATCTGGGTCCTGAGGGGGGTGAGAGAGGTGGGATGATCCTGGCTGCCGGGACACCTGAAGAGATCATCCATCACGACGAGAGCTACACCGCCCGTTATCTTCGGAAAGAGTTAAAGCAGGTGAGATGAACGTTAAAAACTGAGGAGTACTGAACTTTTGAAAGGCATTATTGTTTAGTTGGTACGAAGCAATTTTAATTCAGAATAATTTTAAATTGACAATATTATATGGCAAATATCACATTCAAAGGCAACCCCGTACATACCATCGGCGAACTCCCGCAGTTGGGAAGCAATGCTCCTGACTTCAGGCTGGTGAAAAGTGATCTTACCGAAGTAAGCCTGACAGATTTCAAAGGCAAATATGTGGTGCTGAACATCTTCCCGAGTCTCGATACGGGGACATGTGCTGCATCGGTACGCCGCTTTAACAAGGAAGCCGCTTCGCTGGATAATACAGTAGTGCTTGGTATTTCTGCCGATCTGCCCTTTGCAGCCGGAAGATTCTGCTCAGCAGAGGGAATTGAAAATGTGATCACGCTCTCCACCTTTCGCGATGAAGCGTTTGGAAAAGATTATGGACTGTTAATAACCGACGGACCCATGAAAGGTCTTCTGGCACGTGCCGTGGTCGTGATTGACCCCGAGGGGAAAGTCCGGTATAAGGAACTGGTTTCTGAGATTGCACAGGAGCCGGATTATCATTCTGCAATCAACTCGATAGTGTAGTTTGTTTCATGAAGATTGTGTTAACAAGGGAAGTCTGCGAAGTGATTCGCGGACTTCCCGCTTTTTTATTGGCTATCCTCCAGAACAATTATCAACAGCTAACTGTTAAAGAGTAAACCATTAAATGAAATCATCTATGAAGAAAGTGATTGTAATCCTGCTGATTGTTGCTGCAGTGGTACTGGGTTACCTGGGCATTACCGGGCTGAATCAAAGCGAGAAATCGGTCGATCTGCTGGGACTGGAGATCACAGCACAGGACAGTGAATCAAAACAAACGGCATATATCGAGCTGGCACTCGGTGTGGTTGCACTGGCTGGAGGAATCTACCTGCTGGGGCAACTGAAAAAGAAGTGACACCGCGAGGGCAGACAGATCGCACTTTTAGAGATACACCCCACAAAGGTGTATCTTTTTTCATGAAAGGAGAAATCACCCTTTCAACCTAACATTCTTTTTTTTACATTTGTACATTCATTCAGACATCACACTTTCACCTGGGCTGACCACTTCGGAAAAGAACAGAAAGGCAACAGAAACAGGTTGAAACGCGAAAAACTATGGCTAAACGTAAGAGGAAGAAAACAGCTGCATCGGGAAAGAAAGGTGTGAACCGCCTTGCATTTCTCAAGAACGAACGGGTTCATTTTCTCGCCGGCGTGGTGATTGCTTTCATCGGCATCTTTCTCCTGCTCGCAATCATCTCCTTTTTCTTCACAGGAGCTGCCGATCAGAGCAAGGTACTCAACCTCTCCTTTTTTGAGCTGGTACGCTCTGACAACGCTGATGTTGACAACTGGACCGGTGCCGGCGGTGCCTTTCTTGCCGAGATGCTGGTAAACGGCTGGTTTGGCATCTTCTCCGCGATGATTCCCCTGTTCCTGATCTTGACCGGGCTACGCATCATGAAAGTGTCTGACCTATCCTTCATGAAAGCGCTGTTCATCACCGCATTCGGGTTGATCAGCGGTTCCATTGCGAGTGCTTTCATCCTGGGAAACCTCTTCCCCAACAGCCATATCAACTGGGGCGGTGCACACGGCACAGCGATTGAGCAGTTGCTGGAAAACAGCATCGGCTGGCCGGGAGTGGTATTGCTGATCCTGCTTTTCCTGCTCACCCTGATTGTAATCCTGCGCAAGCGTTCCATCTATGCCATCCAGAAAGGTCTGGCAAACAGCAAGCCCTCTCTGGTTCAAGAGGAGCCCGAGGAGGCGTTTCCCGTTGAGGAGGCGTTCGGTGAACCGCCCACAACGAAACAACCGGGAGTGCTCAGACGCCTTTTCGGTCGCCTCAAAGGGAAGCTGGCATCAGACCCTGGGGGCGATCAGGAGAATCGCTCTCTTGATGGGATGTCTCACGGAAACAATGAGGATCCCACCGTGCCCCTCACCTTTACAGAGGAACCGAAGATGCATCAGTCGCCGTTACAGGCGGGTTCAGTGCAACAGGAAGGTTTCGAGGTGGTGATACCGAAGGATGACGAAACCTTCCCCCCGGTGACAGGAGAGCTGCATGCTGATCCGGGGCAAGGTCAGGAGCCAGAAACCGGATTACTGGAGGACTATGATCCGCGGAGGGATCTCTCATCCTATCGTTTTCCCACGATGAACCTGCTGAAGGTGTACAACACCTCAGACAGGGCAGTCGACATGAAAGAACAGAACGACAACAAGGAGAAGATCATCCACACGCTGCGCAACTACGGGATCGAGATCACCTCGATCAAGGCAACCGTGGGCCCCACCATCACCCTCTATGAAATCGTACCGCAGGCGGGGGTACGCATCTCAAAAATTCGCAACCTGGAGGATGACATCGCCCTGAGCCTCTCTGCCCTGGGCATCCGCATCATCGCACCGATGCCGGGCAAGGGTACCATCGGCATCGAGGTACCCAACAAGGATCCGCAGATTGTCTCCATGCAATCGGTGATCTCCTCCCGCCGTTTCCAGGAGTGCGATTACGACCTGCCGGTGGCACTGGGCAAGACCATCACCAACGAGGTGTTCATCTTCGACCTCACCAAGATGCCCCACCTGCTGGTGGCGGGTGCCACCGGACAAGGCAAATCGGTGGGCCTGAACGCGATCATCACCTCATTGCTCTATAAAAAGCATCCTTCGGAGATGAAGATGGTGCTGATCGATCCCAAGATGGTGGAGTTCAACATCTACTCCACCATCGAGAAGCATTACCTGGCCAAGCTCCCGGGTGAGGAGAAAGCGATTATCACCGATGTGAAAAAGGTGACACAAACACTCAACTCACTCACCAAGGAGATGGATGACCGCTATGAGCTGTTGATGAGAGCGCATGTGCGCACCATCAGGGAATACAATGAGAAGTTCATCAAGCGACGTCTTCATCCAGGAAAAGGGCACCGCTACTTGCCATACATCGTGGTGGTGATCGACGAGTTCGGCGACCTGATCATGACCGCCGGTAAGGAGATCGAGATGCCGATCGCCCGCATTGCACAGAAAGCACGTGCCGTGGGGATTCACATGGTGATTGCCACACAACGGCCCACCACCAACATCATCACCGGCACCATCAAGGCCAACTTCCCCGCCCGCATGGCGTTCCGTGTCACTTCGCAGATCGACTCGCGCACCATCCTGGACATGAGCGGTGCCAACCAGCTGATCGGTCGCGGCGACATGCTCTTCTCGCAGGGCAGTAGCCTGATCCGCATACAATGTGCCTTCGTAGATACCCCCGAGGTGGAAGAAATCACGCAGTATATCGGGAAGCAGAACGGGTTTGACCAGGCATTCGCTTTGCCGGAGGTTGCGAGCGAGGCAGAGGAAACACCGGGTGCGGTGGACCTGAACGACCGTGATCCGCTCTTCGAAGAGGCAGCACGCCTGATCGTGGTACATCAGCAGGGCTCCACCTCACTCATCCAGCGCAAGTTTTCCATCGGCTACAATCGTGCCGGGCGGCTCATGGATCAGCTGGAAGCTGCCGGCATCGTGGGGGCTACTCAGGGTAGCAAGCCCAGAGACGTCTTCGTTGCCGATGAATATTCACTGGAGAAATTGCTCAACTCGCTGCGTTGAGACCATCCAGCCATTCCTCATTTATGACAACATTACAGGATGAAAAAAAGAAAGATACTCACCATCGTTGCCCTGCTGTTCACGCTGCTGATCTACGCTCAGCAATCGACCGAAGCCAGGGCTCTGCTCGACAACACCTACCGGTCATTTGAAGCATCGAAAGGCATACGTCTCACCTTCCGCGCTGCCACAATCGGCTCCGACGGCAGTGAACAGATGTCGATGAATGGTACTGCTTTCATTAGAGGCAACAAATTCAGGCTGGAGACCAATGAGATGGATATCTGGTTCGACGGGGCCACGCAATGGGTACTGATGAAAGAGGTGAACGAGGTGAACATCAGCAACCCCACCGCTGAAGAGATCACCTCAGTCAGCCCGCTGGCGTTGTTGGGCATCTACCGGAACGGGTATATCCTATCGGCGCCCAAAGAGAAGATCCACAATGGCAAAAGCCTGGCGATGATCAGAATGTTGCCGGCAGTTGGAACAAGTGTGTACAGCGAAGTGGATGCATTGATCGACAGCAACAAACAGACACTGGTTCAGGTTACCCTGACCCTGCGCAACGGAACAAAGCAACGGATAACGATCACTGATTACAACGCCAACCACAACTACTCCGACACGGAATTTCGTTTCGATAAAACCCGTTATCCCAACGTCGAGATCATCGACCTGAGGTAAACCTGTCAGGGAGGCAACTTCCTTCATATTTTCCATTTACCCGGGATAGATAATGCAAATATCGATTCCCGGTGTGAAAGAATCTTTGTATCTTTGAACCAATTACTCAACCAACCCCCTTCTCCCGATGACTCCCAGAGAGAGAAGGTTTTAAAATGATGAAGAAACCTATGAACGAAAAAGTAAGATGCCTGATCATTGGATCGGGACCGGCCGGTTATACGGCTGCCATCTATGCATCAAGAGCCAACCTGGAGCCGGTGCTCTATGAAGGGATGGAACCGGGCGGACAGCTGACCACCACCACCGAGGTGGAAAACTTCCCCGGTTATCCGGACGGAATCACCGGGCCGGAGATGATGGAAGATCTGAAAAAACAGGCCACCCGCTTTGGTACTGACGTGCGGCCGGGAAGAGCAACAGCTGTCGACTTTTCGGTCCATCCGCTGCAGGTGACCATCGACAATGAGAAGGTGATCGAAGCCGGCACCGTGATCATCTCTACCGGAGCTACCGCCAAATATCTGGGATTGGACGATGAGAAGAAGTATGCCGGCCAGGGCGTCTCGGCCTGTGCCACCTGCGACGGTTTCTTTTACCGCAAGAAGAAAGTGGCTGTGGTAGGGGGTGGCGACACCGCCTGTGAGGAAGCCACCTATCTTGCGGGACTGGCTGAAAAGGTGTACATGATCGTACGCAAGCCCTACCTGCGTGCAACAAAAATCATGCAGGAGCGGGTGATGAACAACCCTAAGATTGAAATCCTCTTCGAGCACAATGCGGAGGGTCTCTTCGGCGAAAAAGGAGTAGAAGGGGTACACCTGGTAAAACGACTGGGTGAAGCCGATGAAGAGCGATATGACATCGCCGTGGATGGGTTCTTCCTGGCCATCGGCCACAAGCCCAATACCGAGATCTTCAGGGATTACGTTACGCTCGATGAGGTGGGCTATATCATAACTGAGGCTCCCACCACCAAAACCAACGTGGAGGGTGTTTTTGCATGTGGTGATGTGGCAGATCCCACCTACCGCCAGGCTGTTACTGCAGCTGGCACCGGATGCCGTGCAGCGATAGATGCCGAACGTTATCTCACTGAAAAAGGAGCCTGAACCTGACTCAAGCCACAATTTATCATCCATCAACTCCCTGTATCCGTACAGGGAGTTTTTTTCCTGTAAGGAGAGAGAAGAACGAAAAAAAATATTACATTTGTTACTGATTCACCAACATGTATCTCTCATGAAGAAAACAGCCCTTTTGTCATGGTTTCTCCTTTCCGTTCTCCTTTTACATGCACAGCTGCCAGAAGGTACCTACCGGGAAGGCAACGACTCTCTCCATCTGAAGGATCAGTATGCAATATTCCGGATCAGCGGCTTTACCGGGCTCTCCGTTGCACAGGTGGGGGAAGGAAAATATGAACAGCTGGATGAGATTCTGATCATCCACACAACTCCGTACTCCGGAAGCAAATCCTCCTCACAGGCAGTGCCCGCTTCGCATAAGGACAGCTGTGTTGTAGAGGTGGTGGGCAGCAACAACTATCCCTTACCCACCATTCTGGTGGAATCCCACAGCAGGTCGGGGAAGCTGCTGGAAGGTAAGGTGACCGATCAGCAGGGGAAGGTCATTTTCACGGAAACAGAAAAGATCGGTTCAATTGTTGTAACCGCCATGGGGTATGATGACCTCACGCTGCAGTATGAGCCGGAGAAAGACTACCGTGTAAAACTGGTCGGGCATGAGGTGATCGAAAACAAAGATGTGGTCTTCCGCTGCAGGATGACCGATGAGGAGACCCTCTCACTGCTGATGTTGAGCGATGACTTTGATCCGGGCAGAAACCGTGACAGGGCGTTACAAAAGCTCTTAAAGAAAGCTCAACAGAGTAACCGGATCGACAAGCGGCTGAAAAAGGTATATGTTCCTTACGAACGCAAGTTCTGATCCTGGCAGCAGATTTTCATTCAGGAGAGCAACTCCCGCACTTTCTCTGAGACCGCTCGTCCTTCGGCTCTGCCAGCCACTCGTTTGGTAGCGATACCCATCACCCTCCCCATCTCTTTCACGGAGGAGGCACCTGTTTCTGCAATAATCTCTTTTATGATGGCAGTCAGCTCCTCTGCCGTGAGTTGTGCCGGAAGAAACTGCTGAATCACTTTCATCTGTTCCATTTCAGTATCAGCCAGGTCGGGTCTGTTTTGCGCGGTGTAGATCTCCGCGCTCTCCTTCCGCTGCTTCACCATCTTTTGCAGAATTGCCACTGCCGCTTCATCGGTGAGCTCATCGGCAGCGCCCCTGGCCGTTTTTGCTTCCAGCAACTCTTTCTTTATTCCACGCAATGCCTCCAGGCGAACCTTGTCGCGTGCCAGCATCGCTTTCTTGATCTCTTCACTGATTACTTCAATTAATGCCATATGGTTATTCAATCTTTATCATTCATATTCAATCTCCCTCAATCACGCAAGCATTTCAATCAAACAGAGATCCTGAGGACTGAGGTGCATCTGTTTTGAAGAGCCGGGGATTGAAGTCCGGTTCCCGCTTGAATACAGGTGTCTTCTCCAGCGCTTCCAGCACCTTGTCATCATCCAGTTCATCGATGGTGAGCACAAAAGGTTCCAGCCGGTAGTTGATGGTGGTGAGTGACTTCAACCCTGTCTTCCCGTAATATTTCTCAATCAGCTCCTTGTCTTTACGCTCCTGCTCCATTCTGGCATCATGCTCAATCTGATGTTGGATCTCCTCAGCCCTGGTACGTTCATGCTGCTGCTCTTCGATGCCAGGTACGTCGGTAATGGAAAAACCGGTGGCCAGCAGTGTCACCTTCACCTCCTGACCGAGCTCCTGCTCTACTGCAGTACCCCAGATCACTTCTATCTCCCTGCTGAACTTCGACATGAAATCGTGCATCGCATTCATCTCTTCCATCATCAGCGGATTCTCCTCCCCAAAAGAGATGTTGATCAGTATCTTTTTGGCGCTGAACACATCGTTGTTATTCAGTAAGGGGGAGTGTAATGCATTGCGAATGGCATCGTTGATACGGTCTTCACCGCTCCCGAGGCCACTACTCATGATCGCCACGCCTCCATCTTTCAGCGTGGTCTCCACATCGGCAAAGTCGAGGTTCACATGTCCATGTACGGTGATGATCTCGGCAATGCTGCGGGCAGCTGTTGCCAGCGTATCATCCGCCTTGGCAAAAGCGTTGAGCATGGTCAGATCGCTGTAGATATCGCGCAGTCGCTCATTGTTGATCACTAGCAGCGCATCCACGTTACGGGCAATCTCTTCTACCCCCTTAAGGGCCTGCACAATTTTGCGAGGTCCCTCAAACATGAAAGGGATGGTGACGATCCCTACCGTGAGGATCCCCATCTCTTTCGCCACGCGGGCTACCACCGGTGCCGCACCGGTACCGGTACCACCCCCCATGCCGGCGGTGATGAAGACCATTTTTGTACCGTCATTGAGCAGCTCCTCGATCAGTGGCACACTCTCCTCGGCGGCTTTCCGGGCTATCTCCGGCTTGTTACCGGCACCCAGGCCACCGGTAGTGTGCTGCCCCAGCTGCACTTTCACCGGCACGGGTGACTCCATCAGTGCCTGGTTGTCGGTATTGCAGAGTGCGAACGAGACATCACGTATTCCACCCTGGAACATGTGGTTCACCGCGTTACCACCGCCACCACCCACACCAATCACCTTGATGATGGCATCCGTACGACTCTCAATTTGAAAATCCAGTATCTCGTCATTCATTGCACACAATTGTTACAGGGTTATTCGTCATCTTCTGAAAAGATGTTGCCGAACATATCTTCCATTTTTGAGAGGAAACCACCTTCTGTCTTCTCGCTTTTTTCTTTCTTTACTTTCTCCTTTTTCGGTTTTTTTTCTCTCTCCGGTCTGGAGCGCCAGGGCCAACCAGAGGAGGATGGCTCCTCATCACCCGACTCAAGAGGCTGCTCCACCATGATCTTTTCACAATCTTCACCAGCGCTAAGGAGCATGCCCAACACCACGGTGAAAGCGGGATCACTGGTCAGCTCCGGGGCGTTGTTGATCATCGTCTTGCGGGCAGTTGCCCTGCGTACCGCCATTTTCAGCTTCTGTCCCAGGTAAAGGTCCAGATTCTTGAGTAGCGATGCACCCCCGGTGATAACCACGCCTGCACCCAGCTGCCCCTCATAACCCGAGAGGGAGATCTGTTCCCGGATATTGGCGATGATCTCATCGAGTCGCATACCGATCACCTTGTTCAGTTCTGCCAGGTCAACATCCGGTTTGGAAGAGAATGGAGAGGTGAAGATTGGTCCCTCATGCGTTTCCATTGCCTTGCCAAACTTGATCTTCAGTTGATCGGCATCGTTTTCGGTGAAGTTGAGTGCACAGATATCTCTTGTGATGCTGCGCCCCCCAAAGGGGATCACCACCATACGCCGCAGGATGCCCTCCTTATAGACCGACAAGGTGGTGGTACCCGCACCGAAATCGATGAAAGCACATCCCAGCTCTTTCTCTTCCTCGGTGAGCGCAATAGCGGCAGCGGCTGTAGGTCCCACCACATAACCGGCAATCTCGAGCTCTGTCTTGGCTGTGATGCTTTTCTCAATGTTGTTCATCAGGTTGGGTCGCCCCACGATCAGCTCAAAACCAGCCTCAATCTGACTACCGGTGACTCCCACCGGGCTTCTCTCCGGCTTATCATCGATGTAATACTCCACGTCGGCCACCTGATAGTTGCGTTTCAGGTCGGGCTGGTACTTCCCGGCAGCGCTTCGCAATTGTGATACCACCTCCCCGGTAACCATACCGGCAGGCAGCTGTCTCATCTCGTTGTACTCAAGGGTGTGGAGCGACTGACCGGCAAGCGACACATATACCCTGCCTATTTTTCGATCGCTGCTGTTCTCCAGCATCCTCACCAGCTTCTGCACGTTGGCACCTGCCTGTTCAATGTTGTAAACCACCCCCCTGCGGATGGAGTTGCCCGCATCGATGCTGCCACTGGTGATCACCGAGATAACACCATTGTCATTCCTTCGCCCCATTACTCCTTTGATTCTGGAGGTACCCAGATCGATCACAGCCGTAAATCCTGATGAAGTCATATGATTGATGAACTTTTGTCAATATCTTTTTTAACAAACACTCTGCCAAACGCTATTGTTTGCACATTCACATCATTTAATGGGTGAAACGCCCGGTAGGGATCTTATTGGCAGCAACTGTGGCATAGAAGTGAGTATGCTACTTCCTGGTGCAGACCACCTGGTTCTCATATTTCAGGTTGATCTCACTGTAACGGTTCCATCCCACCACACTGAGCCCCTCATCCACAAAACGAACAAATTTGGATAGCTTGGCAGGGTAATCCTCCAGCTCCCCCATCACTACTTGAAAATCCCCTGCACGGGGTATCAACACCACATCACCGTTGCTTCGGACATCAATCTGTTCGATCCAGGCATCCCAGTCGGCGTTACGTTGCAGAAACATGGCAAAATCGTACAGCGCCCCTCTGGCAAGCTCCTCGCTCACTGCCCCCGTAGCTACCGGCACATAGACAGTAAAAGCATCGGAGACAGGCATGATGCGTCGTTCCTGATCCACGTAAAAGCTGCCCGCCCGGTCAGAGAGGACGCGAAGCACCGGCTGCCGCTGACGGATAAGGGCTACGATGCCACCGGCGGGGGTGGTATAAACCTCTGCCGACTCCACCAGCTGGTTGGTGAGGATGACCTCGCGAATGGCCAGTGTATTGATTTCACCGAACGGCTTGCCAACAGGATAGAGGTTGTGTCGTTTCACCACTCCCTCGATATCCCGGGTAAGCACAAACTGCATCCTGCTGCTGTCTTCAATCACCACCTCAAAGGTCTCACATGGCTTGTTGCGTGCGAGCTTCCTGAAATAGGTGGCCGAAAAGACCAGATAGGCTATTGTCAGCAGTGCAACCAGTATGAGCAGAAATTTTTTCAAGCGTTCATTCGGTTTGTTATATCCATGCAAAGATACATCAAGATGCGCAAAGCCCCTGCAAATTAATGTTCGTTAATCATTCTGCAGATAACGTTCCCGTAACATTTTTTCGATAGCCGGCAACAGGCGGTCGATGTCGCCGGCACCAAAGGTGACCAACACCTCAAGGTCAAGGGTACGAAGATGATCCACCAGCTCTTCCTTGTTGCACAATTGCTTACGGGTGTGGGAGATCTTTTCAAGCAACATCTCCGGTGTAACCCCCTCAATTGGCTCCTCCCGTGCCGGGTAGATATCGAGCAGGATCACCTCGTCGGTAAGCGAGAGGCTCTGGGCAAACTGATCGGCAAAGTCGCGGGTACGGCTATAGAGATGTGGCTGAAAGACAGCCGTCAATTTCCGTCCGGGGTAGAGCGCTTTGATCGATTCGATGGCTGCTGTCAGCTCTCTGGGGTGGTGGGCATAGTCATCGATGAAGACAATCCGGTCGCTCTTGATATGGAAGTCGAACCTGCGTTTTGCACCTTTGAAGCTCTCCACCCCTCTTCGTATCTCATCGGCTGTCACCCCGCAGAGCTCTGCCGCAGCGATGGCAGCCACACTGTTTTCGATATTGACTTTTACCGGCACCCCCAGGTTGATGTTGTTGATCCTTTGCCGGGGAGAGACATAGTCGAACCGGATCTCACCCTCCCCCATAAGGATGTTCTCCGCATGATAGTCCCCCTGATCCTGCGAGTAGCTCCAGTGAGAGACCCCCTCCGCCGTGCGGGGTGTCACAGCAACCCCCTTTTTCAGGATGAGGTGACCGCCGGGACGGATCAGCGAGGTGAAATGTTCAAAGCTCTCGCGGTATGCCTCTGGTGTGCCATAGATATCCAGATGATCGGGATCGGCAGAGGTGATGATGGCGATATGGGGTCTGAGCCAGTGAAAGGAGCGGTCATACTCATCCGCCTCGGCAACAGTGATCCTGCTCCGTTCCGAAAGCAGAAGGTTGGTGTTGTAGTTTTTCAGGATACCCCCCAGAAAAGCATTGCAATCGACATGTGACTGACGCAGCAGGTGAGCGGTCATGCTTGAGACGGTGGTCTTACCATGTGTACCTGCCACACAGATGGCATCGCTGGCACGGGTGATTTCACCCAGCAACTCCGCCCTTTTCATCATCCGAAAACCATTCTCTCTGAAGTAGGAGAGCTCACCGTGACTGTTCGGTACGGCAGGAGTATAGACCACCAGCGTCCGCTCCCTGTCGGTAAACGAGACCGGGATCTCATCAATCTGATCTTTGTAGTGCAGATAGGCACCCTCATTGCGCAGCTGCTCCGTGAGAGGCGACTCCGTACGATCATAACCTCCTACCTGCTTTCCCTGTGCGAGAAAGTAGCGGGCCAGGTTGCTCATGCCGATCCCACCAATTCCAATGAAATAGAGGTGATCGTATTTGAAACTACGCTTGTTGTGGTTCTCCATCATTTCATTCATCATCAGTGACGCTTCACAATTTTTGCGATCTCATCGACGATTCTGCCTGCGGAGTCAGGCTGTGCCAGCGAAGCGATGTTGCGGCTCAGCTCCTGCAGGCGGCTCCCGTCACGTACCAGCCTGATGGCTTCATCGAACAGCCTCTCAGGGGCAAGCCTGTCGGGAACCATCAGCGCGGCATCCTTTCTCACCAGTGCCTCCGCGTTGTGTGTCTGATGATCCTCCGCCACATTGGGGGATGGCACCAGGATCACTGCCTTTTGCAGGAGTGAAAACTCGGAGATGGAACCTGCACCCGCACGTGAGATGACCAGGTCGGCTACGGCATAGGCATAATCCATGCGGGAAAGGAAATCGAACAGGTGGACATTGGCTGGTATCTTACCGTTGCGCTGCAGTTGCTGCATCTCTTCGTAGTAATACTTCCCGCATTGCCAGATCACCTGCAGGTCGTCACTCTCACCCAGCTTGTTGAATGCAGCCACGATGCTCTCGTTCAGGGTGCGGGCACCCAGGCTTCCGCCCACCATCAGGATGGTCTTTCTTGCCGGATCGAGCCCGAAAAAATTGTACCCTTCGTTCCGTTTCTGTTCCGTGATCACCAGGTCCTGCCGGCAGGGATTGCCGGTGAGCACAATCTTCTCTTTCGGGAAGAAACGCTCCATGCCCTCATACGCTACACAGATCACCTCTGCCCTCTTTGCCAGCATCTTGTTGGTGACACCGGCATAGGAATTCTGCTCCTGCAGGAGCGTCGGCACTCCAGCGGCAGCAGCCGCTTTCAGCAAGGGACCACTGGCATAGCCACCCACCCCAACCGCCACATCGGGCCTGAAATCTTTCACAATCTTCTTTGCCTGACGCATGCTTTTAAACAACTTCCAACCTACAGAGATGTTTTTCAGTAGGTTTTTCCGGTCGAAACCAGCCACCGGCAAGCCAATGATCCGGTATCCGGCTGCGGGCACCCGTTCCATCTCCATCCTGCCGAGGGCTCCCACAAAGAGGATCTCAGCCCCGGGCCAGCGCTCCCTGACAGCGTTGGCAATTGAGATGGCGGGAAAGATGTGGCCACCGGTACCCCCACCGCTGACGATCACCCTGGGATCATTCCTATTGACTTTCTCTCTTGTCTGCATGAGATTCATTTTTTCAAGCCGGTTGGGCTGTCTGGTTCACTTTCTCCTCCTCTAACGCTTCACTGCTGCTTGTCTCCTCCCGCTCATCATCCCTCTCAACGGTTGACTCCACCGGCTCCTCATTTTTCTTTTTGCCGATACCAAAACGATCGGCACTCAGCATCAGTCCGAAATAGGCACAGGTGATCAGCGTTGAAGTACCCCCGCGACTGATCAACGGTAGCGGCTGTCCGGTTACCGGGATCAGGTTGACCGCCACCGCCATGTTGATGAAAGCCTGTATCGACAGCATCATGGCGGAGCCCAGCACCAGATACTTGGGGAAGAGCTTCTCCGTTTTCCGGGCAATCATACCTGCCCGGATCAGGATGATCACATAGAGCATCAGCACAAACAATCCTCCCACCAGTCCCATCTCCTCGATGATGATGGCATAGATGAAATCGGAGTATGCCTGTGGCAGGAAGTCGCGCTCGGTACTGTTACCGGGAAAGACCCCCAGCAGCCCTCCGTTGGAGATGGCAATCTTTGCATGTGCCACCTGATAGTTCTCGTCGGTGATGGTGAAATATTCCTCTTCTGAAAGTTCATTCCTCGATCCGAAGTGTTCAATACGGTTCTGCCATGTTCCGAGGCGACTCAGTGGCCCATCGTCGGTCCAGCTCTCAGGGATCACATTGAGCAACAGGAGAAAGAGCAGGATCACCGCCACACCTGCCCCCGCCACCTTGAGCAGTCGCATCAGCTTCACGTTGCCGATGAACATCAACAGGTAACAGACGCCAAAGAGCAGAATGGCAGTAGAGAGGTTATCCAGGGCAATGATGCCGGTCACCACGATCATCAGACCGATCATCCACTTGAAGAGCAGGGCATCGTTGCTGCCATTCTGTCTGCTCAGCAGAAAAGCGATGGTACCCATCAGCGAGATCTTGGCAATCTCCGACGGTTGAATGGTGATTCCCATGAATGAGATCCATCGCTCGGCGCCGTTGACACTGGTACCGATAAAAGGGGTGAGGATCAGCAGCAAAATGGCGCCCAACAGTACGAAGATAAGCGAGGAGAAATAGCGGTAGGGAATGTTGTGAATCAGCAGAATCACCCCCACCCCGGCAATCAGGAACATGGCATGCCGCAGCACCGGACCCCAGATGTGCTGCTGGCGGTACACGATGGTGCTGGTGGCACTGAAAATCTCCACCAGTGAGATCACGCAGAGGGCGATAAAGACCGACCAGATCACTTTGTCACCCTTGAAGATCTTCCGTCCGAAATCGCCCCAGGAGAAACCCTGCTCCTGGAGATCCTCATCCGGGGTATGAAAAGGGTTGTTATTGTTGTTCATATTGATCAGTTTTCAGCTGTCAGCAGCGAGCCTTCAGCTTTATTTTCTTATTGTTGTACAAACCACGAACTATTCACTTACAAACTTACCAACCTACCAACCTACCAACCTACCAACTTACTAACCTACCAACCTACTAACCTACTACCCTTGAAAACATTTACAGTTTTCTGACACATTCCCTGAACTGATCACCACGATCCTCGTAGTTTTTGAAAAGGTCAAAGCTGGCACAACAGGGAGAAAGCAGTACGGTATCACCCTTTTGGGCCAGGCGGTAAGCGGCATTCACAGCTTCTTCCATGGAAGAGGCATCACAGATAGTCTCTACTTTCCCGTCGAAGAATGCGTGCAGCTTGCTGTTGTCGGCACCCAGGAAAATGAGCGCACGTACTTTGGTGCGCACCAACTCCTCTATCTCGCTGTAATCATTTCCCTTGTCTGTCCCCCCAAGGATCAGTACCGTCCTGGATCGCATGCTCTGCAGGGCATACCAGCAGGAGTTCACGTTGGTAGCCTTTGAGTCGTTGATATATTGCACGCCGCGCACGGTAGCCACCTTTTCGAGGCGGTGTGGCACCCCGCGGAAATCGGCAAGTGAGCTGCGCAGCTGTTCATCGCTGATATCCATCAGCTTGGCCACGATACCCGAAGCCAGGGAGTTGTAAACATTGTGCATACCCTCAAGGGCCAGTAGTTCGAGCTCCATATCAAATTGATGTTCTTTGGTGTGAATATACATTTTCCCGTTATCGATATAGCCGGCAGTGGCTGTTGTTTTTTTCTCCCCGAAAGGGTAGCAGGTAGCTGCCGGTTTCAGTTTCTCAATTTCACGAGTGATGATGGGATCATCGATCCAGTAGATGAAAGCATCCTCCACTTTCTGGTTGCGAATGATCCGCATCTTGGCATCAACATAGTGCTGCAGCTGGTGATCGTACCGGTCCAGGTGGTCGGGGGTGATATTGAGCAGCACCGCGATATCGGCTTTGAAATCGTACACCCCCTCCAGCTGAAAGCTACTTAGCTCCAGCACATAGCAATCGTAGTTCTCTTCAGCCACCTGGCGGGCGAAGCTCTTGCCAATGTTGCCAGCCAGTCCCACATTGAGCCCTGCAGAGCGTAGAATATGCCAGATCAGGCTGCTGGTGGTGGTTTTGCCATTGCTGCCGGTGATGCAGATCATCTTCGCATTGGTGTACCTGCCGGCAAACTCGATCTCGGATATCACCCTGATTCCCTTTGCCAGCACCTTCTGCATCAGTGGTGTGCTGTAGGGTATCCCGGGGCTCTTTACGATCTCATCGGCTTGCAGCACCCGCTCCTCGGTATGTCCTCCCTCTTCAAAAGCGATCTGGCGACTGCAAAGCGTCTCCCGGTGGTCAGCCCTGAGCGTTCCACTATCGGAGAGAAACACCTCCAATCCTTTCTGTTGTGCCAGGATGGCCGTACCCACCCCGCTTTCTCCGCCACCCAGTATCACCAGTCGTTCACCTTTCATCCTGCACGCCATTTTGTTCGTTAAAAACATGCTCCTTATCTCATTTTCAGCGTGGCCACTGCCAGCACTGCCAGGATCATCTCAACCAGCCAGAAGCGGCTCACGATCTTAGGTTCCGCCAGCGGTACAATTGGCCGCTGGAAGTAGGCATCGATGCTGCCGTCACCCGGCTTCTGAAAATGGTGGTGCAGCGGTGTCATCTTGAAGATACGTTTGCCCACACCATATTTCTTCCTGGTATATTTGAAGTAGGAGACCTGTATGATTACCGAGAGCGCCTCCACAAAAAAGACACCGCATAGGATGGGCAGCAGCAGCTCCTTGTGGATCAGCACAGCAAAGACGCCGATGATGCCACCCAGGGTGAGGCTGCCGGTGTCGCCCATGAATACCTGTGCCGGATAGGCGTTGTACCAGAGAAATCCGACACATGCGCCCACGAAGGCAGAGGCGAACACCATCAACTCATCACTTCCGGGGATGTGCATGATGTTGAGGTAAGAGGCAAAATCGACCCGTCCTGAAACGTAAGCCAGGATACCGAGGGCCACGCCAATGATAGCCGAGGAGCCGGAGGTGAGGCCATCGAGGCCGTCGGTCAGGTTGGCGCTGTTGGAGACGGCGGTGACAATCAGGATCACCATCAGGATGAAGACCACCCATACCGCTTTATCGGCATAATCGCCCATCCAGCTCACCAGCCAGCGGTATTCGAAGTTGTTGTTCTTCATAAATGGGATGGTGGTGCTGGTAGTCTTTACATCTTCAGTCTGGTAGGTCACCTCTTCTATCACGTTGTTGACCCGTACCTCCATATTCTGGCGCACCACCGCGTCGGGACTGAAGTAGAGGGTGAGCCCCACGATCAACCCCAAACCAATCTGCGCCACTATCTTGAACTTGCCTTTCAGTCCCTCTTTATCTTTTTTAAACACCTTGATGTAATCGTCGGCGAAACCCAGCAGACCCAGCCAGAGGGTGCTCACCAGCATCAGGATAATGTAAGTATTTTCCAGCTTGCCGAAGAGCAGGGTAGAGACCAGGATGGAGAAGATGATAATCACCCCTCCCATGGTGGGGGTGCCTCGTTTGCTGTACTGCCCCTCCAGGTCGAGGTTGCGGATGGTCTCCCCGATCTGCATCCGTTGAAGTCTGTCGATGATCTTTTTGCCCACGACGATCCCGATGAGCAGAGAGAAGATGACAGCCATTGCCGATCGGAACATCACATACTGAAACATGCCCGCGCCGGGAACATTCAGCGTATCCAGATAATCAAAAAGATAGTAGAGCATAAGATTTTGTTTATGTTGTTACGGATTGCGGTGTGAAGCGAAAATCTTCTCTACCTCCTCCCGGTCGTCGAAGTGATATTTCACCCCTTTTATCTCCTGATAATCCTCATGCCCCTTGCCGGCAATAAGGATCACATCACCCTCTTTGGCCAGGGCACAGGCCGTCTTGATTGCTTCGCGCCGGTCCACGATGGTGAGCGCAGCCTGCCGTTGTTCCCCGGTGAGACCCTCTGTCATTTCCCGCAGGATCTCTTCCGGCTCCTCAAACCGTGGGTTATCGGAGGTGAGCAGCACGCTGTCGCTTCGCTCTGCGGCCTCACGTGCCATGATGGGACGCTTGGTACGGTCGCGGTTGCCACCGCAGCCCACCACTGTGATGATCCGCCCCCGGTTGCCGAGTACCTCCTGGATGGTTTTCAACACGTTCGACAAGGCATCGGGTGTATGGGCATAATCAACAATGGCGGTGTATCCCTTCGGTGAGCGAAATGTCTGAAAGCGGCCGGCGACAGGCTGCAGCAGGGAGAGCTCACGAAGCACCTCCTCCTCGTTCAATCCCAGCAGGATTGCAGCTCCATAAACCGCCAGCAGGTTATAGACATTGAAGACACCCACAAACTGCACCACCAGTTCCCGGCCATTGATCTCGATATCGGTGCCATCGAAATGTTTCTCAAAGATGCGTGCTTTGAAATCGGCCATCCCTTTCACTGAGTAGCTCTTTTTCACAGCACGACAGTTTTGCAGCATCACCAACCCATTCTTATCGTCTATGTTGGTCAGGGCAAAGGCCTCCTCGGGCAGGTTGTCGAAGAAGAGCTTCTTCACATTGCGATACTCCAGCATGTTCTTGTGGTAGTCCAGGTGATCCTGAGTGAGGTTGGTGAAGATACCGCCGGAGAAATGAAGCGCTTCAATTCGCTTCTGATGGATGGCATGTGAGCTCACCTCCATGAACGCGTATGCGCAGCCGGCATCCACCATTCGCCGCAGCAACGCGTTCAGCGTAAGCGAATCGGGTGTAGTGTGTGTGGTAGGATGCTTCTCCCCGTTTACATAGTTGGCTACGGTAGAGATGAGTCCGGCAGCATATCCCTGGTTACGAAAGAGCTGCCAGAGAAGGGTGGCGATGGTGGTCTTTCCGTTGGTACCGGTCACCCCTACCAGCCTGAGCTGTCGCGACGGATGACCGTACCAGGTATCGGCAATATGTGCCAGTGCTACGGCACTGTTCTCCACCTGCACATAAGTCACCCGTGAGAAATACTCCTCGATCATCGGCTTGTCGTACACCACCACGACAGCTCCCTGTTCGATAGCCTTACCGATGTAGGCATGACCGTCGGTGCAGATTCCTTCCACTGCAACAAAGAGTGCTCCCGGCTCCACACGACGTGAGTCGGAAGTGACGGTGGTGATCTCTGCCGCTTCGTTGCCACGAATGGAAACGATCCTGCATGATTCAATCAGTGTGGTGAGTCTCATATCTTCCGTTTATTTTAATGTGATTGCGATTGTTCGCCCTTTCACCAGCCTGCTGCCGGGTGAGATCGATTGCGATACCACCCTGCCGGCACCGTTCAGCTGCACCCTCAACCCTGCCTCTTCAAGCAGGTAAAGGGCATCACGGGCTCCCATGCCATGCACATCGGGCACCAGCGAGCCGTTCAATGAAAGGGGCTGCGGTATGTAAGCGTTACGATCTTCTACCACCTTCACCCATTCCGAGGGCTCTTCCGTCTCACCGGCAGGCAATCCCAGAAGTGTAAGCATCTTTCGGCAGTGGGTCCAGTTCCCGTTTTTGAGGGGCGGTTCCTTGCTGAGCAGTGAGTCCACGGGACAATCCTCTACGGTGAGCTGTACCTTCCGGATGTAGGTCTGCTCAGCAATTTTTTTAAAGACCATACCGGCCATCCCGCCGCCAGAGGGGACACCCCTGGGTTTGCGTATCCCCACGAAGATGGTGTACAGGGGTTCATCTGCAGGGAAATAGCCGCAGAAAGAGACATAATAGCCACCATAACCTCCACCTGAGGCGATCTGAGCCGTGCCGGTCTTACCGGCCATCGGGAAATAGTCGGAAGCCACCACCCTGGCTGTACCCTCTTCGATCACGCCCACCAGCATTTCATGTATCTGCTGCAGGGTGGTCTCCTTGCAGATCATCGGGTTCACCACCTCTGCCTTCATCTCTTTCAGCACTTTTCCATCTTTCACCAACTGCTTCGCGATGAAAGGCTTGATCATCCTTCCGTTGTTTGCAATGGCATTGTAGAACATCAACAGGTAGATGGGTGGCACCTGTACCTCATAACCGAACGACATCCAGGGAAGGGTTGTTTTGGACCAGTAGTTGTTCTTGTCGTCCGGAAAACGGATGGAGGAGGTGCCTTCGATCCCCTTGAGAGGGACATCCCATTGCAGTTGTTTTCGCAGTCCGATGCGGTCGATCCCCTCTACAAACTTCTTCGGGTTATTCTCATATCCTTTCAGGGCAATCTTGCTCATCACCACGTTCGATGAAATAGCCAGCCCTTCGGCAACAGTGAAATAACCACGATCCTGTCCGCGCCGCCAGTAGTGATCTCTCACCCAACGGCGGTTGTATTGGAACAATCCGTTGCCCACATGGAATGAGTCGGTGGGGGTGACCACACCATCGTCGAGCGCCACCATCACGGTCACCGTCTTGAAAGTGGACCCCGGTTCATTCATATAGGAGAATGCGTTAGGGTTTCCCTCGGCATAGTCACCGTTACTCATCCGGTCCAGATTGGCTATCCCCTTAATTTCCCCGGTCTTGACCTCCATGATAATGGCGGTGCCCGACTCGGCCTCAGTCTCCAACAGCTTTTCCCGGAGTGCCCGCTCGGTGATATCCTGTATCTCCGCATCGAGGGTGGTAACAAGATCCCACCCAGCCACGGCTGGTTTCTCAACCACATCCATCCACTTACCCTGTATCTTCTGGCGGAACTTCACACCTGGTACCCCCCGCAGCAACGAGTCATATTTCAGTTCGAGACCGCTGGCACCTCCCTTATCGAGATCCTTGAAAACGCTCCCCACCGTACGGGTGGCCAGGTTGCCAAACGGTTTCTTGCGTGCATTGCGCTCCTCGGCGATCAAACCGCTGCGGTTGGAGCGCTGGTTCCAGAAAGGAAAGGTACGTATCTCCTTGAGGTCAACATAGGAGATGTCGTGGCGCAAAATCTTCACGTAGCGGGAGCGGATGGGCACCCGTTTGTCGATCCCCCGCTCACGGTTCTCCCGTATCTGGCGCTGCTCCTCCTCACGCATCTTCCAGCCATTCAGGATCACACGCTTATACTGTGCAGCGGTACGGTCGGGGAACTTAGTTGCCAGGGCATGGGAGAGCTCGCCCACATATTTGTAGAGTGTATCTTTCTCCATTCCGTCGGCCCAGAAATCCATGTATATGCTGTAAAGTGGTTCAGTTGTAGCCAGCAGCCTGCCATCGTAGGTATAGATGCTGCCTCGCTCGGGCAGGATCACCCGGTCACGGATCACTGTCTCTTTCTCGCCCACCTCCCGCCATTTCCTGCCTTCAGAGCTAAACGCGAGTCTGCCTGCAGTGAAGATGATCATCACGGCAAACAACATCAAAAGGGTGACGATCACGCCGTAGCGGGCCAGCAACACCTTTTCCGTTTTTTTGTTTTGCTCTTGCTTCTCGTTCATCGTCTCAATTGACTATTTACCGATATGATAGACCGGCTCGTTCGTCCCTTTCAGCTCCAGACCCGCCTCTTCCACACGACGCTCAATCTCACCCTGGCGACTGGCTTCGGTAAGCGCAGATGAGATGGTGAGCGATTCGTAGCGGGCATCTTTCAACACCCGCTCAAGACGCTCAATCTCAGACATCTTCTGCAAGACAGTGTACCTGTGGCTGATAAAGAGAAACATGATCAATACGACAACCAGTATAAACCGCATGTTCCGGAGGAAGAAATTCTCAGTGAGAACACTTCCTCCAAAAACATGGACAAACGATTTACGGATGTTATCGAACTTCAGTTTCATCTTTTTTAGTTTTTAGCTTTTAGCTTTTAGTTTTAAGCTTTTAGCTTTTAGCTTTTAGCTTACGGCTTATTGCTTATCACTTACAGCTTATTGCTTACAGCTTATCGCTTGCAGCTTACCGCTTTTTTGCAATACTTAGTTTTGCGCTTCTGGCGCGGGGATTCCTTCGTTGCTCCTCTACAGAGGGAACGATCACCTTGCGGTTCACCAGTTCAAAAGGGGTCTCCACATTGCCGTAAAAATCTCTCACCAGTTTGCCCTCAAAGTTGCCACTCCGAAAAAAATTCTTCACCAGCCGATCCTCCAGCGAATGGTAAGAGATCACACTGATGCGGCCACCCGGCTTCAGCATCTCGAGCGAGCGGAGCAACATCTCCCTCAGGGCATCCATCTCGCCGTTCACCTCAATGCGCAAGGCCTGAAAAGCTTGCGCCAGCACTTTCTTCTCCCTATCCCTGCCGGTGAAGGGCTGCAGAATGGAAAGCAACTGTCCGGTGGTTGTGATCCGGTCAGTTTCGCGGGCAGCAAGAATTGCAGCCGCGATGCTTCGCGCGTTTCTCAGCTCCCCATAGTGGTAGAAAATATCGGAGAGTTGCTCTGCTGTGTAGCTGTTCAGAATATCAGCCGCACTCTTTCTTGCGCTGCGGTTCATGCGCATATCAAGATCTCCCTCAAAGCGAAATGAGAAGCCTCGTTCCGAATCATCAAAATGGTGCGAGGAGACCCCCAGGTCGGCCAGCACACCATCCACCGCTTCAACACCGAAATAACGGAGGAAATTCTTCATATAGCGGAAGTTGCTTCTGATCAGCATAAAACGGGGATCGGCAAGTGCATTTTGTGCGGCATCCTCATCCTGATCAAAGGCGATCAAACGTCCGTCTGGCCCTAAACGATTTAGCATTTCACGCGAATGTCCTCCGCCACCAAAGGTGACATCCAGATAGATCCCCGAGGGAGCGATCTGCAACCCATCTACGCTCTCTGCCAGCAGCGCCGGTGTATGATATGCTTCTGCCTCTATGTTATTTGACATCCTCTCTATGTGATGTTAGCCAATCACAAATCCATCTTATCCGCAGGATGAGCAAACACCCTGCCCTCACCCCGAAACCCCTGTCAGGGGTTAGTCTCCATCAGTTGCTGCAACTTTGACATAAACTCATCCGGCTCCACCAGCGGGCGCTCCAGCCTCTCTTTTGCCCAGAGCTCAATGGTTTCATCCACCCCGAGAAAACGGACATCCGTATCAATGGAAGCCATACGCAGGTAACGCTTTGGGATCAGCACCCTTCCATTGGCATCCATCTCCAGCCTTTCGGCATCCAGCACAAACTGGCGAAAGAGCTGTTGTTGCTCACGATTCCACCTGTTCAGTCTGTTGCGCAGGATCTCCACCTCTTTCTTCCACACACTGCCGGGATAGAGAACCAGACAATCCTGAAAAATATCTTTTCTAAGCACCAGATATTCTTCTCCTTCGCTCTGCAAACGCTTGCGAAAAATTGCCGGCACAAAAATCCGCCCCTTTGCATCGGCCCTGGCTTCAATATTTCCCAAAAACTGAATCACTACTACGTCAATTTCAACTGAATAAAGCTATATTTGCTGTAAAAGTACAAAATTATCCACTTCTCCCCACATTTCCCCCTAATATTTTATAAAAAAGTTATCAACAGAGCGCACATCACTCACTTTATCCTCATTCTCTGCGTCTTAAATTCAGCTACCTGAGTGGCATATAGCGGCTTCCGGATGAGCAAGATCGATTTTTTTACCGGAGAGTATATTGCTTTGACATTATTTTGTACATTTGCGTCAAATTAGCAAGCAGAGTAAAATGCAATGACCCAAAACAATGCATTTAGGATTGATCTTGATAAGGTTTTGCGTGACAAGTCTCCCAGACATTACAGGAAAATCCCGCGATTTGTGATCAACTATCTCAAACGTCTTGTTCACCAGGAAGAGATCAATGGCATCCTTGAACGAAACAGGGATCTGGAAGGTGTCCCCTTCATGCATGCATTGGTGGAGAAAGAGTTCAATCTGACGTTAAAGCTGCGGGGTGAGGAAAACATTCCCTCAGCAGGCCGGTTTGTCTTTGCCTCTAACCATCCTCTGGGGGGGCTCGATGGGATCTGTCTCTCCTCCGTGCTGGGAGATAGATTCAATGGCAGGATCAAGTATCTGGTGAATGACATCCTTTACTACATTGATCCGCTGAAACCGATCTTCGTCCCCATCAACAAATATGGTGCTCAGGCCAAATCATCGGCCAAAGCGATCAACGAGGCATATGCGTCGGACAACCAGGTGATCACTTTCCCGGCGGGACTCTGTTCCCGCAAAGTGGGCGGCGAGATCCGTGATCTGGAATGGATGAAAAGCTTTATCATCAAGGCAGCGGAATTTCAGCGGGATGTGATCCCGGTGCACTTTGAGGGCAAAAACTCCCGTTTCTTCTACAACCTGGCCAACCTGCGCAAAGCATCCGGCATCAAATTCAATTTCGAGCTGGTCTATCTCCCAGACGAGATGTTCAAAAATAGCAACCAGACTTTCATCATCACCTTTGGTAAGCCAATACCCTGGTACACTTTCGATCACAGCAAGACTGCAGCCGAGTGGGCCCAGAACGTGAAAGAGATGGTCTATTCACTGAAGTGATCCCATTCTAAAAAATCAAGAAACAGCAGCATGGAAAAGATTATTGATCCGGTAAGCAAGGAACTGATCAAAAGTGAACTGACCGTACAGAAAAGGGTGAGAGCAACCCACAAAGCGAACAACGAGATCTATGTCTTCACCGCCCACGACTCACCCAACCTGATGCGGGAGGTGGGGCGTTTGCGTGAGATCGCGTTCCGTTACTACGGTGGCGGCACAGGCCTCGAGGCCGATATCGACAAGTATGACACCATGGAGATACCCTACCGCCAGCTCATTGTATGGGATCCCGAAAATGAGGAAATCCTCGGGGGTTACCGCTTCATTTATGGGTCGGATGTGGAATTCGATGAACAAGGCAAGCCGATGCTGGCCACCGCCCATCTCTACAACTTCTCCCAGCAATTCATCGATGATTTTCTGCCCACCACGGTAGAGCTGGGGCGCTCCTTCGTATCGCTCGAATACCAGTCCACCCTGCTCGGCAGAAAGGGTATCTTTGCCCTCGACAACCTCTGGGACGGACTGGGGGCGCTCACAGTCATCGACCCCGAGATTGAATATTTCTTCGGGAAAGTGACGATGTATGGCACCTATAGCAAAGATGCACGCAACATGATCCTTTACTTCCTCAACAAGTACTTTGCCGACCCGCTGAAACTGGTCACGCCGATTGACCCACTGGTTACCGGAACCAACGGGGAAGAGATGCAACAACTGTTCCAAGGCAAACATTTCAAAGAGGATTACAAGATCCTCAACAAGGAGGTGCGGGCACTGGGATACAACATTCCACCGCTCATCAATGCTTACATGAGCCTTTCGCCTACCATGCGCTTCTTCGGTACGGCCATTAACGATGAGTTCGGAGAGGTGGAAGAATCGGGCATCCTCATTCGCATCGACCAGATTCTGGAAGAAAAACGGGCACGACACATCGATTCCTACATGAAGAGCAAACCGAGCAAGCGTTTTCTGATTCGACTCAAGCGAATCATCACCTCACAAACGACCAAAAGAAAGATTGCAATTCCTCAAAAAAAAAAGCAAGCAGGGAAAGAACAAGCCCGGTAACCAGATATCAAAAAGTAAGGAATAGCTCCTTTCCAACCCACTTGGTTAACATACAATAAAGAAATATTATCAATTTTTTGCCGGCACCATTCGAAAGGTAACTAATTGATAATATTTTTTTTATGCCCCAGGAAATGCAATCGATTGCACGGACATTCAAGGTTAATTACACACTTTTCGGAACCTATAACACACAGAACAGATAACTTTGTTATGGAAGTGCAAGAGATGTACGGATGATAGATGAACCATTCATCTGTCTGTTTTGTGATTTATTGAGATTGAGAATGAAAAGTGTATGAATCAGTTAATCTTATAACGTTAACAACATGTATGCAAAATTAAAAAAAAGCAAGAAAGCATGTCTGATGACAGTATTATCAGCAATGCTCATGATTTTGTCGGCCAGTGCCCAAAACGGTACGCCGATCAATGTAAGGGGATCGGTTACGGACGTGAATGGGGAACCGCTTATTGGGGTCAACATCCTGGTGGAAGGGACCTCAACGGGAACGGTGACCGACTACGACGGTAACTTCCAGTTGCAGGCACCGGCTGACGGTGTGCTGGAGATAAGCTACATCGGCTACAGATCACAATCGGTTCCCATTAACAACCAAACGATTATCCGGATCGTGATGGAAGAAGACACAGAGTTACTGGAGGAACTGGTGGTAATTGGGTACGGTACTGTACGGAAAGATGACGCCACAGGTTCGGTAGTGGCTGTAGATGCCACCAAGCTGAATAGAGGTCTGGCTACATCTCCCTCCGATCTGCTGGCGGGGCAGGTAGCAGGCTTGAGCGTTGTTTCAGAGGGAGGAGCTCCCGGCTCGGCCGCCAGTATCCGTATTCGCGGCGGATCCTCCATGTCGGCCAGCAACGACCCGCTGATCGTGATTGACGGGGTACCGGTGGACAATGCCACGGGTATAAGCGGTATGGCCAACCCGTTGAGCACCATCAACTCGAACGATATTGAGACCTTCACCGTACTGAAAGATGCTTCGGCAACTGCCATCTACGGTTCCCGCGCTTCAAACGGCGTGATCATCATTACCACCAAGAGGGGAAAAGCGGGAAAACCGCAACTATCCTACAACGGTAATTTCTCCGTCAGCGCTCCCACCGGCTATGTGGATGTGATGGATGCATCCACCTTCCGCAACTATGTAATCAACTCTTTCGGCGCAGACAGTCAGCAGGCTGCTGCACTCGGCAACACCGAAACCAACTGGCAGGAGAAAATCTTCCGGGTGGCGGCCAGCACCGACCACAACCTCAGCCTCTCCGGCAGCGCCGGTGAGTTTCTCCCCTATCGCATCTCAGTGGGATATACCAATGAAAACGGTATCCTGGAAACATCCAAGCTGGAACGATATACCGGAAGCGTGAACCTCTCACCCAGCTTTCTCGACGGACAGCTGAGGGTGCAACTCAATGCACGCGGGATGTACAACAAGAACCGCTTCGCCGACCAGGGAGCCATCAACTCGGCCACCCAGTTCGATCCCACCATGCCGGTATACGACACCACAGGATCACCCTACGGAAACGGCTATCACATGACACTCAAAGCGGATGGCACACCCATCGACATCGCACTGGCCAACCCGGTCGCCATTCTGATGCAGAAACATGACAACTCCACCGTGATGCGTAGCATTGGTAACCTGCAGATCGATTACAACCTGCCTTTTCTGGAAGGGTTGAGAGCCAACCTCAACCTGGGATACGACATCTCAGACAGTGAGGGAGATGTGATTATTGAGGATAACTCACCCATGAGCTACACCTGGGGAAACTACAAGTCCGGATGGGGCGAAAACAGTACTTACACCCAGTACAAACTCAACACCCTGCTCGACTTCTACCTCAACTATGTGAAAGAAGCAGGTGCACACCGTTTTGATGTGATGGGCGGTTACTCCTGGCAACGCTTCTACAACGAAACAGAGAACAACTACCCCTACTCGGCCGCCATGGCTGCCGAGACCGGCAATCAATTCTACCGGGAAGGGAACGACTACTCCACCGAAAGTTTTGTGATCTCCTTCTTCGGCCGACTGAACTATTCACTGCTTGATCGTTATCTGCTTACCCTCACCCTGCGTAACGACGGATCGTCACGCTTCAGCCCCGACAACAAATGGGGTCTTTTCCCCTCTGCCGCCTTTGCATGGAAAATCATCAACGAGCCTTTCATGGCAGATGCCGGTAGTGTGATGTCGGACCTGAAACTGCGTCTGGGATATGGTGTCACAGGACAACAGAACCTGGGCAGCGGCGACTATCCCTGGATGGCGCGATACAGCTACAGCCAGGCAGGCGCCAACTACTTCTTTGGCGATCAGATGATCCCACTCATTCGTCCATTAGCGTATGATGAAAACCTGAAATGGGAGGAGACAGCCACCTATAATGCCGGTCTGGACTACGGTTTCCTGAACAACCGTATCAGCGGAGCTTTAGATGTTTACTATCGCAAGACCACTGACCTGTTGAATACCGTCGGCATCGCTGCGGGAACCAACTTCAGCAACCAGCTGCTCACCAACGTGGGAGAGCTGGAGAACAAGGGGGGTTGAGTTCACCATCACGGGACGTCCCATTGTCAGCAGGGACTGGAACTGGAACCTGAGCTACAACGTGACTTATAACCAGAACAGAATCACCAAACTGACCATCAACGATGATCCCAACTACGTAGGGGTACGTTTTGGCGGTATCGATGGCGGAACAGGGAATACCATTGCCATCCATGCGGTCGATTATCCGGCCGGTTCATTCTATGTCTATGAACAGGTTTACGATGAGGCAGGCAAACCGCTGGAAGGAGTCTATGTGGATCAGAATGCGGATGGCTCCATCAACGAGCAGGATATGATTCCCTACAAGAATGCGTCACCCGATGTGTTTATGGGCTTATCCTCTCAGCTCTCCTATAAGAACTGGGATTTCAACTTCTCCATTCGCAGCAACATTGGCAACTACGCCTACAACAACATCCAGTCCAACCGCGAGTCGAAAAACACCACCTACGACCCCTCGGGATGGCTCAAGAACAGGATCAGCAGTGCCACCTACACCAACTTCGATGCGGTGCAATACCAGTCCAGCTACTACATCCAGGAAGCCTCTTTTGTGAAGGTGGACAATGTCTCGCTGGGATACAACTTCACACACCTGCTGAACCACCAGCAGTCGGGAAGGATTCATTTCACCGTGCAAAACCCGCTTGTACTGACCGACTATAGCGGACTCGATCCGGAATTCACCAACAACGGTATCGACAACAACATCTATCCCCACCCCCGCGTGTTTATCCTGGGACTCAATCTTAATTTTTAACATCCGACAATTATGAAGACAGCAAAATATAAAATACTGACATTCATCGCGATCATTCTGATGACCGGGGGACTGGCCTCCTGCATCGATGATCTGGACACCATCCCCTTGGATGAGGAAGAGCTGGTTTCAGATGTGGTCTTTGGCAGTGAACTGGAGCCCTACCAGCAACTGCTGGCCAAGATCTACGCCGGACTGGCCATCAGCGGTAACAGCGGCGGCGACGGCGATCCCGACGTGGCAGGCGTGGATGGCGGTAGCCAGGCATCCTTCCTCAGGGGTCTCTGGAACCTGCAACAGCTTCCCACCGATGAGGCACACTGTGCCTGGAACGATGTGGGCATCCCCGACCTGAACTACATCACCTGGACCTCCAGCAACGTGTTCATCAAGGGCTTCTACTATCGCCTCTACTACCAGATCAACCTGGCCAATGCCCTCCTGAGGGAGACATCGGAAGAGAAGCTCTCTTCACGGGGTGTAAGTCAGACTGATCAGGAGGAGATCCGGACATTCCGTGCCGAAGCACGCTTCCACAGGGCACTGGCCTACTACTACCTGCTCGATATGTTCCGCAATGTGCCTTTCGTGAACGAAGAGAGCCCGGTGGGCAGCACCCTGCCTCCCCAGATCATGGCAGCCGACCTGTTCGATTACATTGAAAAAGAACTGATTGAATGCGAAACCGATATGCTCGATCCGTTCGTTGGCTATCATGCAACCAACTATGGTCGCGCACACAAAGCCGCCAACTGGGCACTGCTCTCCCGCCTCTACCTCAATGCCGAAACCTATATCGGCGTGGAGAAGTACACCGAAAGCATCACCTACAGCAAGAAAGTGATGGAGGTGAGTTACCAGCTGGATCCGGTCTATGCAAACCTGTTCAAGGCCGACAACCACAACTCCGCGGAAATCATATTTCCGATCCGGTATGAAGGGGAAGACACCCAGACCTGGGGCGGAATGACCTTCCTGTTGAGCGCCATGGAGCCCTCCGATCTGCAGGATGATGTAAACGCTGTGGGTGCCTGGCAGGGGAACCGTGCCACCAAGGCACTGCTCCACACCTTTGAACGGGAATACCAGCATGAGATGGACAACCGTTTCCCCATGCTGCGCCTCGACTACACCGAAAACGTGGAGATTGTGGATCCCTCCCTCTTCACCGACAACGGCATCCCCGTGGTCAAGTACTACAACCGAAACAGCGACGGCACACTGCCTCCGAGCAACATCGCCTACACCGACTTCCCCCTCTTCCGCCTGGGTGAGATCTACCTCAACTATGCCGAGGCAGTGCTCAGAGGTGGCACCGGAGGTGATGCAGCCACTGCCCTTGAGTTGGTGAACAATCTGCGAAAACGGGCTTACAGTGACGACAATGCCGCCACCCTCACCGCCGGTGAACTAACCCTCGATTATATCCTGGATGAGCGGGGACGTGAGTTCTTCTACGAGGGACAGCGGCGCAGCGACCTGATTCGTTTCGGCAAGTTCACCGGCTCATCCTACATCTGGCCCTGGAAAGGGAGTGTTCCCGAAGGACGATCCGTAGCCGATCACTTCAAGGTGTATCCCATTCCGGCTGACGACCTGGGTGCCAACATAAACCTGGTACAGAACACCGGATATGAATCAAGTAACAACGACAATTAAATATCCTAGAGACAATGAAAAATATCATTCATATAATCCTATTACTGGCTGGCATCTCACTGTTCTGGTCCTGCCAGGAAGATGAGAAGGTGGTTCTGCAGCAACCGGAGAGCTTTATGCTCAACGTGCCGAAATATGCCTCAGGAATTTACGACCTGAAGAATACGGAATCGATTGAGTTCACCACCTCTCAACCCGACTACGGCTTCACCGCTGCCGCCATCTACAGCGTGCAGGTATCGCTCAACTCAGACTTTTCAAACCCGGTAACACTGCCAGGCAGCTATAATACTGCCAGGTTTGCAATCAATGCGGCCGATCTGGCACTGGCACTGGTAGGGATGCATGGGGTTACCGATGAAAGTGCGTATCCCACCGAACCCCATCCGCTCTATGTGCGTCTCTCTGCCAAACTGAATGAGAAGGGGGCCGGCGAGGTCTACTCCAACGTGATCACCCTCCCGCAGGTGAAGGGCTACTTCGCCCTCGACCCGATGGTGATGCCGGAAGAGATGTTTATCATCGGCAATGTGGCCGGCAACTGGAGCTGGGACGGCGCCACGGAAATGATTCCGGTATGGGGCTCTCCCGGCAAATTCTGGGCGATGCAATACCTGGGACAGACGGGTGACGGCGCCAATGCGGAGATCAAGTTCAACTATGCCAAGGCATGGGACGGCAACGAGTTCGGCTTCGGACAGGCAACCATCAATGGCAATGGTACCGCCGATCCGGGAGCATCAGACGCTGGCGGTAATATCGGGATCGGTAACCCGGGATGGTACATCGTAGTGGTAACAACCACCATCAACGGACGTGCCTATGAGTTTGCCGTGGACTTCTTCCCTCCTTATGTATATCTGCAGGGGAACGTTGCCGGTGGAAACTGGGCAACAACCGATGAACAGTATCGCTTTGCGGTGCCGGATCTCTCTTTAGGAGCTGATGCCTATTTTGTTTCTCCTCCTTTCACCAATACCGGAGAGGTGCGCGCCAGCATCCAGTTGCCCGGGCACGAGTGGTGGCATACCGAGTTCCTCGTCTTCGACGGCGTCTTTGTCCCCCGCGGCGCAGGTGATGACCAGGAGCGCATCACCGGCAATGCCGGCCAGCAGCTTTATATAAACTTTACCGCAAGAACCGGTAAGATTGAATAAACAGGCAGAACCGGAAAACCTCTTTCAGCGGAGAGCGGTTTTCCATTAAAATATTACACAATATGCAAAAAATAACATACCTATTTGCCACACTGCTTGCTTTCATCACGATGAATGCATGTGACGATGTGTACGACCATGTGGCTGCACCGCCGCAGGCCTATGAGCAGGAAGCCCAACAGAGTGTCAGCGGCTTCACTTTTGCCCTTGGAGCGGATGTGAGCGCTCCTCTTATCTTCACTGAAGAGATGTTAGGAGACGAAACCCCTCTGGAGGCCATTAAGACAACCGCCACACCCCAGCTGGCTGAAGGGGCAACGGTGACCTTTATCCTGGAAGCCTCCGATACGGATGCATTCACCCAGGTGGTGGAGCTCCCCTCCACGAGCGACCAGAACAGCGCTTTCGTCACTGCTGCCACCCTCAACGAGGCTGCCAAAAGCCTTTATGGGAAAGCACCCGAGGCAAGAAATCTCTACTTGCGTGTGACCGCTTTCATCAATGAGGGAAGCTCTGCAGTACGAATCCCCGGTGAGGTGGTGCTGGGCCCGGTGACCGTGACCCCGGTCGGCCCGGTGATTGAGACCGAATATTACCTTGTAGGTTCCATCAACGATTGGGACATTAACAACCTGACAGATTACCAGTTCAGCCACAGCGGCAAGGATGTCTATGAAGACCCCTATTTCACCATTTTAGTGAACAACCTGCAGGGAGAATTCAAGATCGTTCCCAAATCGAGTAAGGAAGCCGCCTCCTGGGATGGTGTGCTTGGCACTTACGATGCAACCGCTTTAGAAGGTGAGCTCAAAGCTGACGGTGGCAATCTGAAGGTAGATGAGCCGGGATGGGTGAAGATCACCCTCAACATGATGGAGTACACCTACACCATCGAGATCATCGGCGAGATGAACCTGACCCTTTATGTACCCGGTGGACACCAGGGATGGGATCCTGCCACGGCCCCCACCCTCTACAGCCGCAACTTCGACTTCAAATACAGCGGTTACGTCTATTTCGGCGAAGCCAATACCGAGTTCAAGTTCACCTCCCAACCCGACTGGGAAGGAACAAATTATGGTGACGGCGGCGACGGAACAATCTCTGCAGATGGCGGTAACCTGGTTGTAGCGGAAGTCGGTATGTATAAGATTGATGTCGACCTCACGGCAAACAGCTACACGATGACCAAAACCGAATGGGGACTCATTGGAGATGCGACTGAAGGAGGATGGGACAACTCCACCCCGATGACCTACGATCCGGCTACCGGGCTCTGGATCGTGACCACCACATTGAAAGATGGCAACTTCAAGTTCCGTGCCAACAACAGCTGGGACATCAACCTTGGTGGTGACCTGAACAACCTCAGTTATGGCGGAGCTGACATCCCCGCAAGCGCAGGCAGCTACACCATCACCCTTGACCTCTTCGATCCGGCAGCCTTTAAGGCTTCCATTGTCAGTGCATTGTCGCTTTAAATATCTGTTAAGAAGCGCGGTTTACTCACCGCGCTTTTTTCACCTCTTTCTTTCAACCAGACAGCAACAATGAAAGTCCTTTATGCGATTCTCCTCACCACCCTGCTGCCGCTGCTCTCCTGGGTAAACCCGTCCGATGATCCCCACACCAAGGCAATGGATGCCTTTCTCGACTGACAATCAACGCAAACCGGATGATGCCCCAAAAGGGAAGGAGTGCATCACCCATCAAACAAAAAAAGAACAATCCTGAAATGAAAAAATATCTTCTCCTCTCTCTTATGCTCGCTGCCGCAATCTTCACGGCAAGCGGTGAATCGCTCCGCGTCGAGCCCGCTTTCTGGTGGAGCGGCATGGTAGAAACCGAACTGCAACTGATGGTGAGCGGCGACCAGATTGCCGACTACACACCTTCCGTTACTACAGAAAACATATCGATCAAGGAGGTGGTGACGCTCCCAAACCGTAACTATCTGCTGATCTACCTCGATCTTACCGGAGCTGCTCCGGAGACTTTCGATCTGGTCTTCACCAGTGGCAAGAAAAAGATCTCCGTTCCCTATGAGCTGAAAGAACGGAACCCGGAAAGGATGGCGATGGAAAGTTTTGGCCCGGCGGATGTGCTCTACCTGATCATGCCCGACCGGTTTGCCAATGGCGATCCCTCGAACGACCAGATTCCGATGCGCACCGGCTACCAGGTGGATCGCAACGATCCCAATGCCCGCCACGGGGGCGACCTGAAGGGCATCTCCGACCGGCTGGACTACCTCTCCGACCTGGGGGTGACCGCTATCTGGCTGAACCCGGTGCTGGAAAACGACATGGAGGGTGGCTCCTACCATGGCTATGCCACCACCGATTATTATAAGGTGGACCCCCGCCTGGGCAGCAACGAGGAGTATGTGCAGCTGATTGAGGATGCACACGGGAAAGGAATGAAGGTGGTGATGGACATGATCTTCAACCACTGCGGCAGCGACCACCCCTGGCTGACCGAGGTGCCCTCACCCGACTGGTTCAACAACCTGGAGGAGTATGTGCAAACCTCGCATATGAAGGAGATGTATTTCGATCCCTATGCATCGGAGTATGACAAGCGCAGGATGGTGGACGGCTGGTTTGTACCTACCATGCCCGACCTGAACCAACGCAACCGCCATGTGGCGAAATACCTCATCCAGAACAGCATCTGGTGGATCGAATACTCCGGTGTGGATGGTATCCGGCAGGATACCTACCCCTATGCGGACTATGACATGATGGTGGACTGGATTGAGGCGGTGGAGAAAGAATACCCTCAATACAATATTGTGGGTGAGGCATGGCTGAACAATCCCATCGGGACATCCTTCTGGCAGAAAGACAGTCCCCTGAATCCCCGTAATACCCGTCTGAAGACGGTGATGGATTTCCGCTTTATGGGCCTTTCGCACAGCGCCTTCTTTGAGGAGACCACAGAGTGGAACGGGGGGCTCCACGGCATCTACGACCACATGACCTACGACTTCATCTATCCGGATATCTGCAACGTGCTGCGCTTCCTCGACAACCACGATACCGACCGCTTTCTGAAGGAGTATCCTTCCGACCTGTCCGGCTGGAAGCAGGCGGTCACCTTCCTGCTCACCATGCCGGGCACGCCGCAACTCTACTACGGCACCGAGTTGCTGATGCATGGCAACAAGAGTCGCAGCGACGGTGACATCCGGCGCGATGTGCCCGGCGGCTGGCCCGGCGACAGGGTAGACCAGTTCACCCGAGAGGGACGCAATGCCATCCAGAACGAGGCGTTCGACTTCCTCAGCAAGCTGCTGCACTGGCGGCAGGGCAACGAGGTGATCGCCCGCGGCGGCATGAAACACTATGTCCTGCAGAAAGGGGTCTATGTGTATGAACGCTTCCTGGGTGACAAAAAGGTGCTGGTATTCATGAACGGCACCTCGAATGAGGTGACAATAAACCTCGACCGTTATGCCGAGTCCATACAGGGATGGAGCAGTACAAAGGATTTTCTCACCGGCAAAACCGTAACCCTGGGTGAAACGCTGACCCTTTCTCCCAAAGAGGTACTGCTGCTGGAATAGGTCCATTCACCCTGCAAAATCAAATTCAGTAAACCGTTACAATGTCATCTGCAATGAAATATCCAGTCAAATCTTTTTTATATCTGTTGCTGCTCCTCTTCGCTCTCTCCTGCGGTGACGACCCGGTGGTGACACCGGAACCGGAACCCAAACCGGAACCGGAACAACCGGCCACCATCAGCGAGGGAATCTCCTGGAGTCCCGAATCGCCTGACGCCGACAAGGAACTGACCATCTGGTTCAAGGCTGCTTCAAACTCCGCACTGTACAACTACAGCGGCGAGGTTTACATCCATATCGGCGTGGTGAGCGAAGGCACCTGGCAGTATGTTCCTGCAGAGTGGGATGAGAACATCGCCAAATGCAAAATGACAACGGTGGCAGATGAACCATTCACCTGGAGCATTACTCTCTCCCCCTCGATCCGCGAGTGGTTTGGTTCCGGCGAAACACCGGTCAACAAGATCGGCATCGTGATCCGGAGTGCCGACGGCACCAAAAAGGGAATTGAAAATGACTCCTTTATTGATAATATCACCGACAGTAAATACAAGGCGTTCCAGCCGGCAACCATAAAAACAGGAACAATGCCGGCAGGCATGCAGCATGGCATCAACATAGTGGACAACAGCACCGTAACACTGGTGTTGTACGACAAGGACAAATATGGCGCCCGCAAGGATTTTGCCCATGTGGTGGGTGACTTCAACAACTGGACATTGAGCAACGACGACAAATCGCAGATGACCTGGGACCAATCTGCCGGTTGCTGGTGGATCACCCTTACCGGTCTCGACCCGGCGAAAGAGTATGCTTTCCAGTACTACCTGGGCAACACAGGCAAGGACCACATCCGCGTGGCCGACCCTTACGCCCGCAAGATCCTCGATCCCTCAAACGACCCTTATATCCTCGCCTCTACCTATCCGGAGAACATGACCTATCCTGAGGGAGCGATTGGTATCGTGTCAGTGTTCCGGATTCAGGAAGAGCCCTACAACTGGCAGGTGACCAACTTCGGGAAGCCGTCGCGTGATAATCTGGTGATCTATGAATTGCTGCTGCGTGACTTCACCGAGAACGGTGACCTGAAGGGTGCGATGGAGAAGCTGGATCATCTGCAGTCGCTCGGCGTGAATGCCATTGAGCTGATGCCGGTGCAGGAGTTCGACGGCAACGACAGCTGGGGATACAATCCTGCATTTTACTTCGCCATGGACAAGGCTTACGGCACCGACCGGATGTACAAGGAGTTTATCGATGAGTGCCACCAGAGAGGCATGGCGGTGATCCTCGACGTGGTGTACAACCACGCCACCGGCGCGAACCCTTTTGCCAGAATGTGGTGGGATGCGGCAAACAACAAAACAGCGGCAAACAACCCCTACTTTAATGTGGATGCTCCCCATCCTTACTCCGTCTTTCACGATTTTAATCATGAATCAGAGCTGGTGCGCAGCTTCGTGAAACGCAACCTGAAATTCCTGCTGGAGGAGTACCACATCGACGGCTTCCGGTTCGATCTCACCAAGGGATTCACGCAACAATCTTCAACCGAGTCAACTGCCGGCAATTACGACGCATCGCGCATTGCGATTCTGAAGGACTATAACAACGATATTAAGGCGGTGAACCCGGAGACCTACGTGATCCTCGAGCATTTTGCGGATGACCGTGAAGAGACGGAGCTGAGCAACGAGGGGATGATGGTATGGCGGAACAACAATGAAGCTTACACGGAAGCAGCCATGGGCTGGAAAGACAAAACCGATTTCAGAAGAGCATACTACGGCACCTCCTCACGGCCGGCAAACAGCCTGGTAAGCTATATGGAGAGCCACGACGAGGAACGGGCTGCCTATAAGCAGATACAATGGGGCAACGGAATTTTAAAAACCAACCTGGATGCGCGCATGTCGCAGCTGGGCGCCAACGCCGCCTTCTTTTTCACCGTACCGGGACCGAAGATGGTGTGGCAGTTCGGTGAGCTGGGATATGATGTTTCTATCGATGAAAACGGTCGCACAGGACGCAAACCTATTAAATGGGACTATTACACTGTTCCGGAGCGCAAGCAGCTCTATGACACCTACGCAGCGCTCATTGGTCTGCGACGCGATCATCCCGAGCTGTTCAACGCCACCGCCACGCTCAACTGGAAAGTGACCCCCTCATTCTGGGAGCAAGGTCGTTTTCTCACCCTCTCTTCGTTTGGCAATGCAAAGAAGGTGGTGGTGGTGGGTAATTTCACCAATGCACCCATCACCGCGGCGACAACATTCCCGGAACTGGGTGACTGGCACAACTACCTCAACCCTGCGGAGAAGATCACGGTTCACTCCCAGACCATGCCCGTCAGCGTGCCGTCCAACAGCTTCCGGATCTTTTACAAATTTCCCCAATAGAAACGTATCTGCTTCTCTCTTACACTATGGGAAGAGGGAATGTCAGCTCGGACATTCCCTCTTTTTTCGGAGAAAAAGCTGAAAGGATAAACATAATCGATCATTCCGTTGTTTAGAGTTGTAACCACAGTAACGACAACAACAAAATGAAATCTATCGCAATTATCTACGGTTCCAGCACCGAAAACACCAAGAGAGCCGCGGAGAAGATCGCGGAAAAGATGGCCGACTACACCCCCACCCTGGTCGATATCTACGACGGCGATGAACAACCTTTCCTCGCACACGATGTGCTGATCATGGGTGTCTCCACGTGGGGGGTTCAGGATCTGCAGGACGACTGGAACGATTTCTATCCCAAGCTGGAGAAGCTGGACCTCACCGGTAAGACCGTTGCCATCTTCGGCATGGGTGATGCCTCCATCTACCCCAGCTCATTTGTCGATGCCATCGGCATCCTCTATGAGATCGTGAAAGAGAAAGGAGCTACGGTCGTGGGACAGGTATCACCCGAGGGGTATGATTTTGAATATTCCCGTGCGCTGGTAGATGGACTGTTCGTGGGGTTGCCACTCGACGACGATACCGAGCCGGAGCTGACAGACGAAAGAATCAATGCCTGGGTAGAACAGCTAAAACCCTACCTGCAATAAAGAGCATCACGAAACCCGGACAGACGTTGCCCGGGTTTTTTTGTCAAATTTACGAACCTGCTTGCTTCTGCACCTATCACTTGTAATAGATCCTGTATTCCCACGGTTGGAGCTGCATTGTTTTGGCAGCTTCTGCCTCCTCCCCGTCAGGAAAGAGACGATAACCGTCACCCGGCACAGGCTGTTCGAAGGTTACGTCAACGCTCTCATCGCTGAGGTTGAGCAGAGCAACCACCTCATCCCCTTCATTCATCCGGCGGAAGGACCATACCGACGCCGGCCGGTCATTCGCAATCTCGCTCATCACACCACTGCGATCGGGTGCCAGCAACGCCTTCTGTTCCTGCTTGAAGCGATTCAGACCGCCATAGAAAGAGCTGAAATCATCCGGGTCGCTCCAATCAATCTCATCTTTTTCAAAGAAAGCCAGCCTCCGGTTGAAGCCGACCTCCTGACCACTGTAGATCAGCGGCATTCCCGGCAGCATGTATGTGAGCACGGCAAAGCTGCGTGCCGCCTTCCCCATCCGTTCAAACTCGGTACCGTTCCAGGAGTTCTCATCATGGTTGGAGGTGAAGAACATCGGAATGGCGTGTGGTGCAAAACGATCGCTCATCCGGGCGAACGATGCCCGCAGCGAATCCACATTCTCCACGCCCTGTGCCACCGCGTTCATCCGGTGATGGAAATCCCAGGCATAAAAGGCATCGAACAGCGACTCGTTCAACTCTGGTTTCTCCGCCTCGGCAAGCAGAAAGATATCCGGGTTCAAGGCAGTCAGGGAGTCTTTGGCTGCACTCCAGAAATCGGTTGGTATCTCACCGGCAACGTCACAACGAAAGCCGTCAACACCGGTCTCACGGATCCAGTACATCATTGCATCAATCATCGCGGCACGCATCTCCGGCTTGCTGTAATCGAGCTGGGCGATATCGGTCCAGTCGTACATCACGCTCAGCTCACCCAGGCTGTCCCGCACATACCAGTCGGGATGGGCTCCCACCCACACCGCATCGCGCGAAGTATGGTTGGCCACCCAGTCGAGGATCACTTTCATCCCCTGCCTGTGCGCCTGATCTACCACTGCCCGAAAATCATCCAATGTACCAAACTCACTGTTGACCGCGGTGTAATTGCTGATGGAGTAGTAGCTCCCGAGGGTGCCCTTCCGGTCTTTTTCTCCGATCGGCTGAATGGGCATAAACCAGAGGATATCGACACCCAGTTTACCGAGACGGGGCAGGTGCTGTGCAAAGGCAGTGAAAGTACCTTCCGGGGTGTACTGTCGCGTATTGACCTCATAGAGCACCGCATCATAGACCCATTCGGGCCGGACATTTTCATCCGCAGTTGCCGGTACTGCTTCTCTGTTTTTGTTTCCGCACGACACCAACAGGGTGACGAGCAGGAAGCAGCGTAGAATTTTCTTCATATTTTTTTGAATTGTTCAGTTGTTCTTTTTCTGCAGTTTGTAAACATCGTCTCTATCCTGCACCAGGAAGACACTCAGGGCGCCCAGGATCAGCGAGCAACCGGCAAGCACCAGGGTGAGGATCACCCGTCCCCCGAACAGCTCACTGGTGATGTAGCCCAGGATGCTGGCAGCCAGGATCTGTGGGATGACGATGAAGAAATTGAAGATCCCCATGTAGGTGCCCATCTTATCTGCCGGCAGCGAGCCGGTAAGAATGGCATAAGGCATGGAGAGGATGCTCCCCCAGGCAAAGCCGACACCCACCATGGGAAGGAGCAGCAACTGCGGTTCACGAATGAAGAAGAGAGAGATAAATGCTACGCCCCCAAGCGAGAGCGCGATGGCATGGGTCGCCTTGCGTCCAATCTGTCGTGCCAGTGCGGGCAACAGGAAAGCACTGATGGCTGAGACCGCATTGTAAACGGCGAAGAGTACCCCTACCCAGTTGGCACCCTGGTTGTAAAGCTCACTGCTGGAGTCGGTGGTACCGTACACATGCTGTGTGATGGCGGGTGTGGTATAGATCCACATGGCGTAAAAGGCAAGCCAGGAGAAGAACTGCACCACCGCCAGCTGCCCCATGGTTTTGGGCATATGAAGCAGGTCATTCATGATCGCCACCATACCGTTTGCCCTGGATGAGTGTTTGGTAATCACACCGGAGAGCAGCAGGATGATGCCAAAAACCATCAACAACCCTCCCACGATATAGAGCTGTCCGTTTTGTTCCCCGAGAGAGGATATGTAGATCAACAACGTGGCAACAGCTCCCACCAGGGTCCATATGAGACCGTTGCGCAGAAACTGACCGGAGGTGATCGCTGTTTTTGGAATGTTCTTCACCCCACTCATCTTTTCTTTCTCCTCCTCAAAGGCAGCCAGCTCCTCCGGCGAATACTCCTTTGAGGTGAGCACCGTGTAGAGCACTGAGAGGAAGAGCACCACACCGCCAATATAGAAAGAGAACTTCACCGACAGCGGGATCATCCCCTCCGCTGCCGTGTTGGGTACACGGAACCAGTTGGTAAGGATATAAGGCAACGCCGAAGCCACCACGGCCCCGGTTCCGATAAAAAAGCTTTGCATGGCAAATCCCATTGTCCGCTGTTCGGAAGGAAGATTGTCACCGACAAATGCCCTGAAAGGCTCCATGGAGATGTTGATGGAGGCATCCATGATCCAGAGCATGCCGGCAGCGATCCACAGGGAGGGGGAATTCGGCATAAAGAACAGTGCCAGCGTGGTAAGGAGGGCTCCGACCATGAAATAGGGCCGGCGGCGCCCAAAGCGGGTCCAGGTGCTATCGCTCAGGTGACCGATGATCGGTTGAATGATCAGGCCGGTGATGGGTGCGGCAATCCAGAGGATGGGGATATCCTCCACCCGTGCACCCAGGGTCTCAAAAATACGGCTTACATTGGCATTCTGGAGGGCAAAACCAAACTGAATACCCAGAAACCCGAAACTCATGTTCCAGATCTCCCAAAAGGAAAGGTGTCTCTTCTTCATGTGGATGATGCGTTTTGATCTCAGTTGATTTAAGCGTTGAAAAGATTCAAACGTTTATGGAATAGGCAAATATAGAGCATATTCCCGGCCGGGGTGACTTCCTCAGCCGCGAACATTCCTTTTTTTTTGTGCAATCGTATGCATGAGGGAGTTACCGTGTGGACCGCCTCACCACCAGGTCCGACTTGATCAGACGGCTCACCACTCCCTGCTTGGTCTCCTTACCCTCGATGCGGTTGATCAGCAGCCGGGCAGCGGTAAGACCCATCTCAAAGCCGTGCTGATCGACACTCGTCAGGGTGGGATCGGTCACCTCGGTGAGGTAGCTGTTGGTGAAACCACACACCGAGATGTCATCCGGGATGCGATAGCCGGCAGCTTTGACAATCTGAATACATGAAGATGCAACCTCATCATTGATACAAAAGAAGGCATCCGGCACCGGTTGCAGTTTCAGCATCTCAGGCACTACTATGCGCGCCAGCTCCACCGTATCGCAGATCCTGCTCATCCGGTCCTCCACCGGCAGTCTGTATTTGCGCAGTGCATCTTCATATCCCATCCGACGGTTGTTGGCAATGGGCAAGATGGGGGTGGCCCCCAGGAATGCTATCCGCCGGCATCCTGTCTGGATCAGGTGCTCCACCGCATGATAAGTTCCCACGTAATCATCGACCACCACCTTGTCGGTGTTGATACCGGTGCAAATGCGATCGAAGAAAACCAGATGAACATCGTTATCAATGATCTCCTGAAAATGATCAAATTTTTTCGTTGTCTTCGACTGGGAGGCTAAAATACCGCATACACGGGCATCGAGCAGCGTCTCCACACTTCGCACCTCACGTTGGTAATCCTCGTTTGATTGACAGAAGAGCACATTGTAGCCCTCATTCTCCGCCTCCTGCTGGATAGCCGACAACACGGTGGAGAAGAAATAGTGTACGATCTGCGGCACGATCACCCCGATGGTGTTGTTCTTGTTGGTGCGCAACTGCATGGCCAGGGTGTTGGGCTTGTACCTGTGTTCCGCGGCATAGCTCTGCACCAACCTACGTGTCTCCTCACTGATGGCGGGATGATTCTTCATGGCCCGTGACACGGTGGATGGTGACAAGTTGAGTGCTTTTGCGATATCCTTTAAGGTAATCTGTCCCATGTATGAATCCCCTCTGATTTACTGCGGTAAGATGTGAATCTCCGCTGCCGGCAGATCAAACGGTGAAACCGAAAGAAAGACAGGATGGCAGAAAGACACAAAGTTCAAATATATAAAAAAAAGAGAAACGAGTGCAACTTCCTGTAAAAAAAAGTACTCTTTTCGTGAATAAATGTTGGTGATTATCGCAATTTGTATATATTTGTTTTAAAAATAAGATGATGAAAGAGAATCAACCATTACCCCTGGCGGTACAATCGGAGATTGGGACGCTGGAGGCGGTGCTGATGCACTACCCGGGTGCAGAGGTGGAGAATATGACACCCCGCAACGCACAGAGAGCACTTTACAGCGACATCTTAAACCTGTCGATTGCCCGCAGGGAATATGACCAGTTGCTGGGGGTATTGCAGAAATATTCAACCGTACACAAGGTAACGGACCTGCTGACAAAACTGCTGGCCTCGGAGGCGCACAAAAGAAAACTGATCGGAAAGATCTGTGCGGCTGAACAGGTGCCTGACTATTATGATTACCTGATCAACCTGCCAGCAGGTACACTCGCCGGTATTCTGATCGAAGGCCTCCCCCTGAAGATCAGCACCCTTACCGACTTCCTGCGGGAGGAGTATTACGCCCTCAAGCCACTCTATAATTTCTACTTCACACGCGATGCATCGGCGGTGATCGGCAACAATGCGCTGATATGCAAGATGGCCAACAGTGTGCGCATGCGGGAGGCATTGATCATGGATGCCATTTTCAACAGTGGTCTCTTTTTTGAGGGCAACAGGCTGAACAGCTACGAGTTGTCGCAACACAACCCGGAGGTGAAGATCGAGGGAGGAGATCTGCTGGTGATCAGAGAGGATATCCTGCTGATCGGCAACGGATCGCGGACCAGCACACAGGGCATCGACATGCTGGTGAAGGAGTTCTGTAAAAACAGTTCCGGGAAAAAACATGTGATCGTGCAGCAGCTACCCGAATCGCCTGAGTCATTTATCCATCTTGACATGGTCTTCACCATGCTCGACCGGGACAAGGCAATGGTCTATAAGCCGTTGATCATGGACAGCTCGCGATACCAGACGGTTCACATCCAGATCGACAACGGCAGGGTCTCAAGAATCAACTCTGTCAATGGCATCCTAAGCCTGCTGCGCAAGCTGGGTATCGACCTGGAGCCGGTGGTGTGCGGTGGCAAGGCTGACGACTGGGATCAGGAGAGGGAGCAGTGGCACAGTGGCGCCAATTTCCTGGCAATTGCGCCAGGCCAAGTGCTCTCCTACGCGCGAAACGTGCACACGCTGGAGGAGCTCAGCAAGCATGGGTTTCGGGTGGTGAGCGCCGCTGAGGTGATCAATGGCAGCTACACGCTCACCGCAGCGGAGCGCTGCGTGATCACCATTGAGGGGTCGGAACTGCCGCGAGGTGGTGGTGGTCCCCGCTGTATGACCATGCCGTTGCGTCGCTCAGTAGTCGACTGGTGAGCCGGTGGTTCATATCAGGTGGAGGAGAGAAGGTTGATTGCCGGTGGATCAGAGAATCTCCCTGATCTCTGCAAGATTACCTACCGTAAATGTGGGTTGAAAACCGGTTGCCGGTTCACCCTTGGGATTGAACCATATCTGGTCGATACGGCTGTTACGGGCACCCACGATGTCAGCATCCCAGCTATCCCCGATCATCGCGGTCTGGTCGCGTCTGGAGTTGGTGTTTTTCAGGGCATAGGTGAACATATCGGGATGGGGCTTGTTGATGCCGGCATCTTCCGACAGGATGATTTTGTTAAAGTAAGATGACAATCCCGAATTTTCAATCTTCCTGTACTGTACCTCGCGAAAGCCGTTGGAGAGAATATGCAGGCGGTATTTGGGACGCAGGTAATCAAGCAGCTCCAGGGCTCCTTCAATCAGCCTGGTTTTACGGGTGGTGCGATCCAGAAAGTCATCGCTCAGACGTTTTGCATATTCAGGGTCGGTGATACCAAACGGACGTACGGGAGCCAGGAACCGCTCCACGATGAGCTCCTCCTTACGAATCTCTCCCTGCCGGTACATGGCCCAGAGACGGTTATTGGCCGGCATATAAACATTGTAGTATTCCTCAAAAGTGGGATAGAACTCCCCGTAACCGTAATCGTGATAGATCTCCTCCAGGCACTCCCTCCCATTGTGGTGAATATCCCACAGGGTATCATCCAGGTCGATAAACAGATTTTGATATGGCATGGCACGAAACAGTCACGGAGTGATCTCTCTTCACTCCGCGACACGACAATAATATTTGAATGATTGTGACCAGAGTTCTCCCCGTTGATTAGCTTACTTCGATAATCAGATATTTGGTAAGGCTCCAGAAGCGCTGTGTATCGGTGATCACAAAAGTAAGATTCCCGTCGTCACCTTTCACAAACTCATAAGTTCCTTCGGGATGGGTCGACCACAACTTCGCGTTGGGAGCATAAAGTGGGATCTCCGTCACCTCCCGGATATCAATCTTCAGGAAATAATCCTTATTGAATGTATCCTGTAACACCCGCGTCTGCCGCAGGAACCCGCCGGAGAGGATCTTCTGCTCTTTTAGCTCGCTGGCAGTGCCAAACACATAATAAGCAGTATGCAGCGTCTTTTCCTGCTCCTGGATGATCGCAGACTGTTGTTCAGCCTCCTGAGCCAGCGCTGTCACATCCTCAGCGAGCAGTGCAATCTGCTCATCTTTCCTTGCCAGCTCCTCCTGCAACTCCACCAGCCGATTGCTGCTCTCACGCATCTCTTCGTTGAGCCGGTTAATGGTATTCTTCAACGTAGCGATCTCCTTGTTTCCGGCGCTTTGCTTCCTGTTGAGCTCTTCCAGCTGTTCCTTGTTGCGCTGCAGGATCTCGTTGATCATTTTGAAGTTCTCCTGCACACGTTGCTTGGTATCCTGCGTCATCTCCCCTCCCTGCGCCGACTGGGTGGCAATGTATTTTTCTGCCTCCCTGATCTTGGCAAAATTGGCTTCCACCTCGCTGATCACCGACATCATCTCGGCTGCCTCCGATTCTACACCGGCAGAATGCATCAGCAGAGAATCCCGCTCTGCCTGGAGCTCCTTATACTCCTTCGATTCTTTCACATTTGTACATGAAACCGCCATGAGTCCCATGACCAGTAACAAAACCCAGTTCTTTCTCATAACTTTGATCTTTATCTTTACATTAAACAACCACTTACTGAAAATAGTTTGCTCACCCTGTTTACTTACCTGCGACCACGATGACAAATTCACCTCGCGGCTCCTGACCGGTAAAATGGGTGACCAGACTCTCCAGTGTTCCTCTTGCCGTTTCAGCAAAGAGCTTTGAAATCTCCCGCGAAACGGATGCCTGACGTTCTCCTCCCAGATGGTCTGCAAGCTGGGTAAGGGTTTTCACTACCCTGTAGGGCGACTCATAAAAAATCATGGTACGATGCTCCTCAGCCAGCTGTTTGAGTCTTGTCTGCCGTCCTTTCTTCTGGGGAAGGAAACCCTCGAAACAGAAACGATCGCACGGTAATCCTGATTCCACCAAAGCCGGAACGAAAGCAGTAGCTCCGGGCAGGCACTCCACATCCACACCGGCCTCGATAGATGACCTGACCAGCAGAAAGCCGGGATCGGAGATGGAGGGGGTGCCGGCATCCGATATCAGTGCGATCTGCTCCCCCGCCCTGAGTCGATCCACAAGGTGATCCACTGCCTGGTGCTCGTTAAACTTATGGTAGGATTGCATCCTTGTGTTGATCTCGTAATGCTTCAACAGGAAACCGCTGGTACGGGTATCCTCTGCCAGGATCAGGTCACACCTCTTGAGCAGGTTGATGGCCCTGATGGTAATATCTTCCAGATTACCTATGGGGGTAGGAATGAGATAGAGTTTACCCATTTTGTTCGCTGCTGGTTATGCAAATCCTTTTTTTATGAGCCGGAGAAAATCCTGAACAACAGGCTGATCGAAATCCCAATCCATGCGCTCTCTCAGGTATTCCTCAGCTTTTTCATAGCTCCCAAAGGCATTCAAACGAGTCATCACACCGTTCATCTCCTCACGGTTGTTGTGAAACAGCTCCCGTTGAAACAAAAAACGGTCGTTCAGACTGATCCCCCTTTTCAGGTCAAGCAGAGAGGGAGGGGCCTCTGTCACATCGTTCAGTGACGCAATGCCCGGTGTCTCCACCTTAAGCGTGCGCTCCTGCACCGGTTTAGCATCGTTTGCATGGATGGATTCATTCAATCGGGGATTCCTGTAACCGGGCAGCTCAACCCGTTCCACCCGCTCAGGGCTCACCTTCTCTTCACGGGTCTCAACTGCATCTACCTCCTTTGTCTCCGGTTCTCTCCTTTCAGACAGCACATCCACCAACCGCTGCATCTGTTGTTTCAACTCATCGATCTGCATCGACTGCAATTGCTGAAGCAAACGGGAGATATGCTGCAGCCTGTCAAATGACTCGTTGAAAAATGAGAATGAAATTGTTTCGTTCTCATAGGCACGGCTCACTTTCTCCTCCAGCTGCCGAACAGCATGGAGCAACTGTTCCATCATCTCTTTTCTGTCATCTCTCATACACAACACTTTTGGATAGCACTTCATTGGATGAACTTCCCGCATCATGTTCGTACTACCTCCTCTCACCTGCAAATGTAGTTATATTTTGGGAAGCTCCACAAAATCATCGGGCAAATTCACAAGATAGAGCTTGTGTGAGCTGCGGGTCACGGAAGTATAGAGCCAACGGTAGAAATTATCACCCATGTAGGATTGCTGAATGTAACCCAGGTCGAGAAACACATTCTTCCATTCTCCTCCCTGCGCCTTGTGACAGGTAACCGCATATCCATACTTTACCTGCAGGGCATTGAAATAGGGATTCTCCTTCACCTTGAGATATTTTTTCCGTTTCTGGGTGATCTCAGCATAATCCTCCATCACAGCGGTAAAGAGGAGTTCATGCTGTTCCCGGGTGAGACCAGGCACCTCTGTGTGCAGTGCGTCGAGCAGGATCTTTGCTTCAAACTCAATCTCATAGTCGCGGTGAAAGAGCAGCACGTTGCAAAACCGAAAACCATACATCTCCTCCTCGCCCCTTACCCTGACCACCTCCACAAACTCGCCGTTGGCAAGAAAGTCGAGGTGTTCATAGCCGGCTGCCCAGAAATAATTGTTCCTGGTGATCATCAGGATGTCACCCGCCGAGAGCTCCTCCTCACGAAAGAGCACCCTGTTGCGGATGCCGTTGTTGTAAGCGTTCACCCGTTTGTTGGAACGTGTAATGACGATGGTCTCCTCCACCCCGTCGCGACGGTAGGCATCGCCGATCTCATCAATCAGTTCCATGCCGGTGATGCGCCGCACATCGGAGAATCCTTCCACCCTCAGTTTGGGGTACTGTTCAGTCTCCTTGAAAAGAAGCGCATTGCGTAGCATGGTCGCGTTATAAAGGATTCCGGAACTCTCCGCCTGCCGCACAATTCCGGTGAGGGTAGCCTCCATCACCTGAAGGGAGTAGGAACGCAACACCTCCCTGTCGAGGGCTGGACTGGTAAGTTGCTTCACCGGCGGAAGCTGTGCATTGTCGCCGATGAGCATCAGCCGGCACCCTTCTGCACCATAGACATACGCAATCAGGTCGTCCAGCAGCCTGCCCGTACCAAACAGTGTGTAATCGGCCGGCTCATTGTGGATCATTGAGGCTTCGTCCACAATAAAGAGCGTATGGGTATGCAGGTTCTCGCTCAGAGCAAAATGTGGTGTCCCCTCTCCGAACCTCTCCTGCCGGTAGATTTTCTTGTGGATGGTGTAAGCCGGATGGGAGGCATAGGTGGAGAAGACCTTGGCTGCACGACCGGTAGGTGCCAGCAACTGCGTCTTCTGACCAAAGGCTGAAAGCGTCTTCACCAGGCTCCCTATCAGCGATGATTTCCCAGTGCCGGCATATCCCGTCAGTAAAAAAATCTGATCATTCATTCCTGAAAAAAGAAAATCGGAGATATGCCCCAACGCCACCAATTGGTCATCTGTAAAAGAGAATGGGAAATTGTCGCTGATTTTCTCAAGAAAAAAACGATTGATCATTTTTTTTGGTTATTTTTCCTGTAAAAGTAGCACAATTCTTTTTCTTTTTCTACATTTGTAATCAAAATGAGGAAATCAAACAAAAAACAATATAAATATTAAAAAAGAAAAGTCCATGAAAGTTGTAATGAGAGTGCTTATAGCAATAGCCATTGTTCTTTTAGCTTATATCTGCTGGAAAAGCATTCAGGGTCCGATTGATTTTAATGCAGAGGTGGAGAAACGCGAGAGAGCTGTTATTCAGCGGCTGATTGACATCCGTACCGCACAGGTTGCCCTTCGTGCTCAGACCGGCTCCTACACCGCCAGTTTCGACACGCTGATTAATTTTGTAAAAGATGGCAAGATTTCCACCCTGGTCAAAGAGGGAGACCTCACCGAAGAACAGCTGGAAGAAGGAATGACAGAAGAAAAGGCCATGGAGATCATCCGTAGCGGGAACGAAGCGGCCATCAAAGCAGCCGGATTGTGGGATGACACAAAAAATGCACCCCAATTGGTGAGAGACACTATTTTCTCCCCTGCCGTGGAAGTCCTCTTCCCCAATCGTACGCGTTTCAGCATTGACTCACTGCGGTATGTACCCTATGGGAAGGGAGCTGAATTTGAGATGGCCGTAGATTCGCTGGTCACCGCCTCGGGTTATCCCATCCAGGTGTTTGAGGCCAAGGCCCATTTCCGTACCTTCCTGGGTGACCTCGACAAGAAATTGCTCGATCAGAAGATCCAGGAGGTGCTCGACCGTCCGGGCGACAAGTACCCTGGCTTGCAGGTGGGATCGCTTAAAGTAGCCAACAACAATGCCGGTAACTGGGAATAATCGTCATCCCCAGGCACCCATCGCTATGTTTCTACCAGAAAATATTGACCTGGCTCATTCGGAAGAATACAATTTATCCATTCGGCTCGCGCCGAATGGATTTTCTTTTTGCATTCACAGCAGCAACGATCCGTCGGTCTTTCACCATCAGGGCACACCGTTTGGGAACAGGCTCTCGCGCACCGATCACATCAAAAAAATGATCTTCGACCTGGGATTCTTCAGTCAACCTTTCAAAAAGACATCGGTCACTGTAGTCTCACCCCACTACACCCTGGTGCCGGAAACATATTACGACAGGAAAAAGGTGAAAGAGATCTTCCAATTCAACCTCCATCAACCCGATGGGACGCTGTTGACCGACCATTTCCATGAGGGGGCTTACCATATCATCTACAATCTGGAAGAAGAGCTACACGCATTCCTCTTACGCAACCTGTGGAATCCCATCTTCCTGCATCACACCGGGACGCTGCTGCGGCTCTTCCACACCCGGAGAGATACAGAGGGGAAAAAGAGCTGCTTTGCAGATTTTCACGACCAGGATGTGACCATTATCTGCTTCGCCGGTGACCGATTGCTCTCAGCCAACACTTTCCCGGCGGTCAACATCCACGACACCACCTTTTACATTGCCAGTGTCTGGGAGAAACTGGGGCTCAACCAGTCTGCCGACAGGCTCCTTTTGTCGGGAGAGCTCTCAGGGCAAAAGGGAACCGTGGAGATCCTGAGAAAATTGATACGCAACGTGGAGCAGGTAGAGATACACCCTCCGGTGGAAGCCAAAGAGGAGACCCTGCTTCAATTACCTACCGATACCCTGGCAACCTTATGCGAATAATCAGCGGCAAATACAAGTCGAGGCGTATTCAGGTACCTGCTAACCTGAAAGCACGCCCCACCACCGATTTCGCGAAGGAGGGACTGTTTGATATTCTGGAAAACCGGCTGAATTGGGAAGAGACAACGGCACTGGATCTTTTTTCCGGCACGGGCAGCATTGCCTTTGAATTGATTTCAAGGGGATGTACCTATGTGGTGAGTGTGGAGCAGAATCAAAACCATTTCAACTTTATCTGTCAATCCCAGGAGAAGCTGGGTGCCAGGGAGCTGTTTCCAGTTAAGGCGGATGTCTTCAAATATCTGCGATCCCTGAAACAACCGTTTGATTTTATTTTTGCCGACCCGCCCTATGAACTTCCGGGCATCGATTCATTGCCTACCCTCATCCTGGAGAGAAATCTGCTGAAGCCGGACGGCCTGTTTGTGTTGGAACATTCCAAAAAGTTCAATTTTTCACATCTCCCGAATTTCAAAGAAGAACGCAAGTACGGGAATGTACATTTTTCTTTTTTTGCGTTTTAAACAAACAAAAGCTTCATACCGCGACTTGATAGGTTTTATTTTCCCGATCAGCAGCATAACTTAACGCAAAAATGCTACTTTTGCACCGGATTCTTAAAAAACCAAATAAAATATGCACAAAAAACAATGGAACACAACGAAGGCATTTCGCTTCAAACGTTTCGCCCGTAAGTCTTACAGCGTTTTCAACAGCCTGAACAGAGTAGTCACTATTGGTGTACTGTCGGGTTGCGCATTAATGAGTGCTCACGCGGTGTCGGTAGAACCGGTGGAGCGAATGATGACCCAATTATCGCCAGATAGCATCCCCCCAACTGAGCTCGATGAGGTGGTGGTTACCGCCTCGCGGGTAGATCTGCCATTGAACCTTGCAGCCAGGCAGGTGACCGTTATCTCGAGCCGGGATATTGAGCGGGCGCCCGTCCGCAGTATGGAAGATCTTTTGAACTATGTGGCAGGTGTAGACATCCTGCAACGCGGACCGCACGGCGTACAGGCGGACATCTCCCTTCGGGGCGGATCATTCGATCAGACAGCCATCCTCCTTAACGGAATGAACCTCACCAACCCCCAAACAGGACATTATAGTTTCGACATCCCCGTCAACCTCTCCGATATCGAGCGCATCGAAATCGTGCAGGGGCCCTCCTCACTGATCTATGGCGCCAGTGCCTTTGCCGGGGGAGTCAACATCATCACGAAAAAAGATACCGCATCAAACGCATTCGCGAAAATGGAAGGCGGCATGCACGGCCTTTTCGGAGCGGATGCGCGTGCAGCATACAAGGCAGGCACCTCGGTGCATACACTCTCGGCAGGATACAAGCAGTCGGACGGCTATATCCGCAACAGCGATTACAACATAACAAACCTCCTCTGGCAGAGCCGCTTCAATATCAACGGATCCCGCATCGACATACAGGCCGGGCTGAACGACAAGGCCTACGGAGCCAATACTTTCTATACAGCAGCTTATCCCGATCAGTTCGATGATACCAGGGGACTCTTCCTGTCGGTCAAAGGGGAAACAAACGGTAAACTCAAATTGTTCCCTCACATCTACTGGAGCCGACACTATGATGAATTCCAACTCTTCCGGGAAGGCACGGCCGACGTGCCCGACTGGTACAAAGACCATAACTATCACCGGAGCGATGTGTTCGGGATGAATCTCAACATGCAGTATGCTTCTGCGTGGGGAATCACCAGTTTCGGCGGTGAGTTACGGAACGAAGGCATCCTGAGCAACGTGCTGGGCAGGCCGATGGAGGAACCCATCGGGAAATACACAAAATCAGATAACCGCACCAACATCAGTTATTTCTTAGAGCACAATTTCATTTTCAGGCAATTCACTCTATCAGTAGGCGGTTCGCTGAACCATAATACAGCGGTGGTTAATAAATTCGACCTGTATCCCGCGCTGAATGCATCATTCCGGCCTGTGGAATCACTCACGATTTACGCTTCCTGGAACAAAGCCACCCGCATGCCCACCTTCACCGAACTTTATTATACGACTGCCACGCATACCGGCAACACCGATCTGGATGCCGAACAATCCGAAGCGTTTGAAGTCGGCACCCAATACACGCACCCCGTGGTGAGAGGCAGTGTCGCCGCCTTCCTAATGAAAGGCAGAAACCTGATCGACTGGGTAAAATCATCTCCCGATGCCCTGTGGGAGTCCAGCAATTATACCCAAATCGACAAAGCAGGATTTGAGGCAAGCCTGTCATTCAACCTGAAAGAAGGGTTCGGAGCAAATCAGCCTTTCCGTTCGTTTTCATTGGGATATACCTATATTCATCAGGACAGGGTGGAAGGCGATCTGATATCCAATTATACCCTGAATTATCTTCGCCATAAGCTTACAGCCAGCCTGCATCACGAAGTGGTAAAAGGCCTTAGCCTTTCGTGGAATTTCCGCTGGCAGGATCGTGTGGGTTCCTATGTGCAGTATGTGGACTTGCAGCCCGGAGAACGGGTGGCATACACCCCCTTTGCCCTGCTGGATGTCAAGGCAAATTACCATCTGCACCACATCGATTTATTTGTAAATGCAAACAACATCTTCAACACCACCCATGTCGATTTCGGAAATATCCCCCAGCCGGGATTCTGGTTGTCGGGAGGATTGAGTTACCAATTTTAAATTTAAAATTCAACCCCTTTTGAAACCTCGAGGCTTGCCTCGGGGTTATTTATTCCAGTTCCAAAATAGCTCCTTGTTTATTCGATGAGGGTCTGACTTCATATCAGAATCATTTTCCGGGACGGTTCCATATCGAAGTTTGTTTATTCAATTTATTTTTGCTTAATTTGCACTTCCAATTATTAGGAAATTTTTACAAAACAAGTGAAAACAAGTAAAGACATCGCATCCCTCTATACCCAATATGTGGATGATTTATTCACCTATGGCCATTATCTCGGATTTAAACGAGAAGTAGTAGAGGATGCCATCCACGATGTTTTTGTAAAAATTGCGACGGATGAAAAGAGCCTGAACGACGTATCTAACATCAAGTTTTACCTATACAGATCACTTAAGAACAGACTGTTGGACATCCATAAACAGCAAAAGCCCCACAGGGACATCGAGGAGATGAATCCTTCTACGGAAATCCCATTCAACATGGATGTAAATGTAGAGGATCTCCTGATCGAAAAAGAGGAGCAGATGCAAATTAAAACTGAGATCGAACAAATGCTCAATGCCCTCACCGACCGGCAACGCGAAATTATTTACCTTCGTTATGTGCAGGAATATGACTATGAACAAATTGCCGCGCTACTGCATATCAGCGTTCACAGTTGCCGTAAACTGGTATCCAAAGCGATTACCAGCCTGCGCGAAAAATTTGGTCCACTGATCACGTTCCTTACTTTGCTACCATAGCTTCACGAGCTGACGCACAAAGACAATCATCCTTATCACCTACCCATTTATCTCGATTCATTCCATCAGTCTGTTTTAACCATGATTTTGCTTTGCCACCCGAAAAGGGCAATCATGCTAAGCCGGAAAAGGAGCATCTTGATATGAATTGACCGTTGTTTTCAGTCAGTTGCAATAAATAAGCGTAAAATAACTTTTCGAGTGGTTAACCTTATCATGTTAAATTTATAAGATTTCCCTAAATAAAGGGGATAATTAATTTCCAATATCGTCTTATTATATGAAAGGGGTTGCAAAAATTCAATAAACCTGATCCCATTTTGGAGAGCGTGCAAAAAAATTGATACCGTAATGCGATTCCCATAGCCGTCAACAGATGATGAAACGTTATACCGATTTTTTAAAAGATAAGCAATTTATCCGGTGGCAGTTAGCTCCGGATGAAGAGCTGGAAGCGCATTGGAAGGAGTTTATCGAAAAAAATCCCGATGTAAGCAAAGAGCTTCAGCGCGCCATCGATTATCTGAAAACGACCGGTTTGAACAAAAGCAGGTTCAGTGATGCTGAACGGGTGCATTTGCTCAACAAAATTCAATGGACCATCGAGCGATCGCTGAAAAAATCAAAAATCCGCCGGATTATTCAAGTCTCCATTGCTTCGTGTGCCGCCATCGCCCTGCTTGTGATCGGATTAAACCTCTTTATTTCTCAGAAAAATGGCATCCATTCTTCACCGGAACAAGAAGTAATTGTGGGGAACCTATTAAACAATGCAGATATTCAACTGATTACGGAAGAAGAATCGTTGTCGTTCCAAAACGATGTGCAGGTGGAGCTCGATGAGAGCGGAAAAGCAAAAATTACCCAGGTCGACCGTCAAGATAAAACGGTGGAACTGACCAAAAGCAAGCAAAACACGCTGATTGTCCCATACGGAAAACGCTCCACGCTCACGCTATCCGACGGAAGTAAGGTATGGCTCAATTCCGGTTCCGTGCTTGAATTTCCGGCACAATTTACCGGAAAGAATCGCGAAATCCGGCTGGCATCAGGCGAAATGTATATCGAAGTGTCACCCGACCGTCAAAAACCATTTCAGGTGCGCACCTCCGATTTTAACGTGAAGGTATATGGCACCAAATTCAACATCTCCGCATACGCCGACTCTCCGGAATCGGTTGTATTGGTGGAAGGTCGGGTAAGCTTGCAAACCGCCAATAAAAAGGAAACATTCTTATCCCCCAGCGAACAGGCTGTTTATTCGGATGACGGCACATTTAACACGCAAAAAGTAGATGTGAACCAGTTTATCAGCTGGAAAAACGGTTATCTGGAATTCAATAAAACCCCTATGACGGAAGTACTGAAACAGGTTGGAAGATATTACAACCTCTCTTTTGACTTCGACAACGATGTGAATCTCCAGAAGCGCACCTGTAGCGGAAAAATTTATCTGTCTGAAAATCTGGATAATGTAATGGCCACGGTCGGTTTATTATCCGCAACAACTTATACCAGAAAAGAGAATCAGATATTCATTACACACAAACCCTTATAAAAATTTAAAGCTTATGGAAGATGAAATAGTTAGTTAAACCATCCCGACAATGACAGGTCGGCATAACAAAAAGCCGAACGATACTGCGAATACCGTCCGGCCAGATTGAATTTAATTACCTGGATTATTAATAATTAAAATCGTACAAAGATATGAATAAACATTATATTGAAGGGAAAAAATCCTTCAATAATTTACTACATGTTCTAAGAATCATGAGAATAACCCTGTTCTTTTTGTTTTTTGGCATCCTGTTTTCCTCAGCGGCCAACAGTTTCTCGCAGGAATTCACTTTCAACCTGAAATCGGCTTCAATAAGAGAAATATGCAAACAAATTGAAAATGGGAGTGATTATGTTTTCGTTTTTTCGGATAACAGCGAAAAAATGATCGATCAAAAAGTGAACATCGACGCCAATGCAAAAAATGTGGCGGAAATTCTGGATGCCGTATTATCCAATACGGGACTCACCTTTGAAATACTGGATAAACAGATCGTCATCTATGAATCCGGGAAAACCATCTCGGCAAAAGTCCCGGAACATAAGATCCCGGAGGCCATTATCCAGCAACCGGCCAAAAAACAAATAACCGGCAGAGTGGTGGATGCACAGGGCGAAGCCATCATCGGCGCCAACATCATTGAAGTCGGTACCACCAACGGCACCGTGACCGATTTGGATGGAAATTTCTCGCTCAGTGTGGAACCGGATGCCACCATTCGTATTTCGTATATCGGATATCTGGAGCAAAACATAAATACTGCAGGAAGAGCTAGCTTTGATATTATATTATTAGAAGATACACAATCTTTGGAAGAAGTGGTAGTGATAGGATATGGAACTCAAAAAAAAGCCACCGTTACCGGCGCCATTTCTTCAATTAAATCGGACGTCCTTGTTCAAACACCTGTATCAAATATAAGTAAAGCGCTTGTAGGCCGAATGTCCGGTTTGATCGCAAATCAATTCGATAGTGAACCTGGAAGGGATCAAGCAACAATACGTATCAGAGGGAGAGGAACTTTCACGGGATCAGCCGACCCGCTAGTCTTGGTAGATGGCGTTGAATATCAGAATTTTAACAACATTGATTTTAATGAAATTGAAGATATTACCATCTTGAAAGATGCTTCTGCAACTGCGGTATATGGCGTTCGTGGTGCGAACGGTGTTATTATTATTACCACAAAGCGAGGAAATGAAAGTAAGCCCGTGATCAGTGTTTCATCGAATGTAAGTATGCTAACTTTTACAGATCTAAGAAAAAATTTGGGAAGTTATGACTATGCAGTATATTACAACGAAGCACGGAAAAATGATTCATTCTTAAGTGAGGTTTATAACCCAAGATTTAGTGATGAAGATATCGAACATTACAGATTGGGTGACGATCCAATTATGTATCCGGACACCGATTGGTTTTCCATAATGATGAAACCTGCTTCAATGCAAACGCAGCAAAACATCAATATCCGAGGAGGAACAGAAACGATTAAATATTTTGTTTCCGGTGCATACTTTCAACAGGAGGGATTATTTAACAGTTTTCCATCCCTTAACCGCGGATACGATCCCAACATTGACTTCAGGAGATACAATATCCGCGCAAATTTTGATTTTGAGCTCACAAAACGGTTGTCTGCCAATGTTGATTTATCTTCCATCATCACAAATAGAAGCGGAACCTCAGATGGGTCCGCAAATGGAACCAGAACAACGATCGGTAATATTTATTATGCTCCGCCTTTTTCTTCTCCCGGTATAGTGGATGGTAAAATAGTGGATGTAGTTCAAGCGTATGTTCAAAATCCACTCTATTTTCTTTTGGGCCCAGAACAAGGGTATCATAAATATTTTAATAATAACCTATCCACCAGCGTTGGATTCAATTACGATCTTGATTTTATCACGCAAGGATTAAGAGTCCACGGGAAAGTTAGCAATTGGAATATGATGGCAAACACGCAAAGATATATTAAAGAGATGCAGTTATACACTGCTAAAAAACTCCAAGATGGTTCGATTCTTTACATCCCTCAGAAAACCGTAAATCCCTTCTATTTTTCGGAATGGAGCGGAAAAGCCAGAGATACCAACCTCGAGGTCGGACTGAATTATGACAGAACCTTTGGTTCTCACACTTTTGGAGGTTTATTACTGTATCACCAGAAGAAACTTTATGATCCCAATCTGGCCTATGTGATACCCAACGGATATCAGGACATTGTTGGAAGGATTACCTACAATTATAAGATGCGTTATATGGCCGAATTTAACGTAGGTTATACCGGTACGGAAAATTTTGCGCCCGGCAAACGGTTTGGTTGGTTTCCTGCATACTCGTTGAGTTGGGTACCCTCTGAAGAATCCTTCTTCCCCAAAAACGATATCGTTTCATATATTAAAATCAGAGCATCTTATGGCGAAGTAGGAAAAGATAACATTGGCGGTAACCGGTTCCTGTATATACCATCGTCATATATCTACGGTAATATGAATGATACTTATATGAGAGAGCCTTTTTCTGGACAATACTTCGGAGAGTATGGATCTACACTCCAAAATTACAGAACTGCTTATGAGTATAGATTGGGAAACCCCGACCTTACCTGGGAACGGGCAAAAAAAACAAATTTAGGAATTGACCTGGTAACGTTAAACGATAAAGTCAGGCTAACGTTTGATTATTTCAACGAACGCAGAGACAATATCCTTACAACTCCGCAAACCACTCCCGCGACCGTGGGTATTACCTTACCCGTAATGAATTGGGGTAAAGTAAAGAATAGCGGATATGAAGGAGATATTAATTACACAGATAAAATCAACAATTTTAATTATTGGATAAGAGCCAATTATTCGTATGCCCACAACGTTATTCTGTTTCAGGACGAAGTACCAAGAAAATATCCGCACATGATGAGAACCGGATATTCCATAGATCAGCCGTTTGGATATATCGCAGAAGGTTTTTTTAATACATGGGAAGAAGTAAATCTTCCGAACAGACCTGCATTTCAATCTCAGAACAGTTTTGTTCAGCCTGGTGATACAAGGTACAAGGACGTAAACGGTGACGGCATTATTGATCAAAATGACGAGGTTCCCATAGGTTATCCCACTTTCCCGGAAGTAATTTATGGTATATCCTTTGGTGGATCGTACAAAGGGTTCGATTTTTCCGTATTATTTCAAGGTGCAACAAATTATAGTAGAATGTACGCTGCCGCTAATAATCACGTTCGCCCCTACGATAATGGACTCTCAACTTCAGCTTTTATCCCTGAATATTCCTGGTCTCAGGAAAAATATGAAAATGGAGAAGATATCAGACTCCCACGTTTGACTGCGGATATGACACAATTCAATAATTATTTTGGGTCAACATTTCTACTTGCTGATGCCAGTTATCTGAGACTGAAAAATATTGAAATCGGATATACTTTCAATGGAGAATTATTAAAACGTCTCCATGTTAGTAACTGCAGGATCTATTTAAACGGGAATAATTTATTTACATGGGACAAATTATTCCCGGGTATAGATCCGGAACAAGGCTTTATCTCAGGTAATGAATCGTATTATCCTATGACGATGACTTTTAACACAGGTATTAATATACAATTCTAAAAAACATAAAAACATGAAATTTCTAGTTCAATTTATCAAATTATCGATAGTTTTCATTATTGTTGTACTAATTTCCGCAGTAGCGTAAAAGCTAAAGTTGTTTAGCGCATATGCAGATTTCTTGTTAATTATTCGTTTTAATCATTCTCATTTTTTGTATTTTGTGTGAAGAACC